>NZ_JBKQOI010000316.1:0-5654 GCF_052145595.1 Mycobacterium sp.
GCAGCCGGTACCGGCCACCTGCGATGCGGGCGCCGGGAACCAAGTGGATATCGTCCTGCGACGCCGCCGATTCTGCGCCGCGCTCGCGGGGTGCGTCGAACGGAATCGGCCCCCGCGGTTTGGCCGCGAAGTCCCCGTTCGCCTTGTCGGGAGGGCGCGGCGTGGATGCCTCGGGCTTGGGGCCCGCCGGAATATCGGGCTGGAAGTCGTCAGCGACCGGTCGCGGTAGGTCGGCGCCTGACGCAGCGCTCTCCAATGGGCGGTCGGTCACCTCCGGTCCTTTCGCTATCCGGGCTATCGGTGGCTGCTCCGGAGGCGTGCGCCGGATCGGTTCCTGGACCGCATTTGCCCCCGGCTGGGACGAATTCCTCTGCTCAGAGTACGTGACGGGGCCCCGCTGAGACGATCGATCCGGCACAGTCGCTTTGCGAGGGCCCGGCGCCCCGCTCTGGCCCCCGCGGCCGCCCGGAATTCGACGCCTGACGGCGGCCAGCGCTGCCTGCGCCTCGGGAACCCGCGCGCTGAGCATGACCGTGGCCAGGATGGGCAGCATGATGGTTGCCAGCAGGAACAGGCGCAGCAGCGAACCCGCGCCGCCGTGCGCCGTCAGCTCGCCCAGCCCCAGCAGCCGGTCGGCCACATAAGCCACCACACCGGCCAGCATCGACGCGACGATCGTCACCAGGATTGTCCGCACCTCACCGACACCGATCAGCTGGCCACCGGCGGGTAGCAGGGCGTGTCGCAACAGGTAGTAACCGACGATCGCGCCGGCCAGAAATCCGATGCCGTTGGCGAGCCCGAGAAAACCGGCCACCAGCTTGGGGTCGCTGGTGGCGTGTGGCGCCAGCACGGAGCCGACGACCTTGACGGCCGTGATGACGAGGATGATCACGATCGGCGTCCAGGGCTGCTGTCGCGCGTAGAAGACGCGTAGCTGCAAGAGCACCAGCCCATAAGGGATCAACGTGAACGCCGACAACGCGATCGCGGCGCCCAGATACCCGGCATCGACCCCCCCGAAATGACCGTAGGCGAACAGCGCGCTGCCCATTGCCGGGCCGGCGACGGTCATGAACGCCACTATCGGGATCAGCGTGATCAGCGTCAGTCGAGTGGCCAGCGACAGGTCGGCGAGCACGGCCCGGGTGTCGTCGGCGGCGGCGTTGCGACTCAGCCGAGGCATCACCACGGTCAGCACGGTCACCCCGATCATGCCGAACGGGAGCATGAGGACCAGCCAGGTGTAGTTGTAGATCGCGGGGCCGGAGGCCGCTGCCGTGCTGGCGATCCGGTTGCCGACCACCAGGCCTAGCTGGCTGATCACCACGTAGAGCATCATCGCGGCGGCCATCGTGCCGAAGTGCTTGAGCCGCTGATCGATTCCCCACAGCGGGCGCAGGCTGACGTGCTGGCGCCGCAGCGCTACCAGCAGCACCGCGACCTGCGCGAACACCCCCAAGTTGGTGCCGATCCCAAGCACCAGCAGCTTGGTGTTGCCCATCTCGACAGGATTGACCGACAGCTCGCCGGGGACGGCCAGATACACCCCCAGGGTCGTGATCGCGATGACATTGTTGACGACCGGCGCCCACGCCGTCGGCCCGAACACGTTGCGCGTGTTCAGGATCGCCATGAAGACCGATGTCAAGCCGTAGGCGAGCACCTGGGGCAGCAGCAGGTAGGCGAACGCGGTGGTCAGGGGCTCGTTGACCTGCGGATGCCGGCCCAGCATCAGCCGCACCAGCAGCGGCGCGGCAAGCACCGACAGCGTCGTGGCAACCAACAGCAGCGCGGTCACCAAAGTGACCAGGCGCCGCACAAACGCGGCGCCACCGTCGGGGTCGCTTTGCTCGGCACGGGTCAACACGGGCACGAAGATCGCGGTGAATGTCGCCTCCAGCACGAGCGCTGCGATCAGGGTTGGCAGCTGGTTGGCCACCGAGAAAGAGCTGGCCAGTGCGGCGCCCAAGATGGCGGCCAGCAGCACGATCTTGGCGAAGCCGGTGATCCGGCTGACGAGCGTCGCGAATGCCATTGCCCACGACCGCGATACCAGCGCGGCGTCGGACAGTTCGGGTCGTCGCCGAACGAGTTGCGGCACGGGAGGCAAGGGCCCAGTCGGCGGCGAGGCCGGGTCTCGTGGTGGTCGTTGTCGCTGCGGCGGTGACTGAGGGTGGGGCCGCCGGTAGGCGGGGTTCATACCCGGTGCTCGTGCTCGACCCGCTGGTCGATTTCGTCCCGCAATTGGGCGTGTTTGGCGCCGGGCGGGTCCGGGCGGTCCAGGTCGGCGCGATCGGGCTGACCGCGGAAACGGTGCCAAAGCCGCCGTCCGGCCAACAGCACCAGCACCGCTGCGGCACTGAGCGTGATTGCGAAGAGCACCTTGCCGTAGGCGTTGGAATGCACCGATAAGCGCACCGGCTCGCCGAGTCGCATGCCGTCCGGGGTTCGCAGTGTGACGTCGACAGCGACCCGCTGGGTGAAGTTCACTTCGATCGGCACCCGCAGCGGCAGGTATCCCGGAGGTAATTCGATCTGGCCGACGTCCGTGACGGTCATGCCGGGTGGAGCGTCGACCTGCAACCGCACCCGGATGGGAACAGCGAGGCCGTTGTGCAGTGCCAGCGGGAGGGGGCTGTGCTCGGTGGCCAGGGTGTAGGAGCCGCCCGGGTTGACGATCGTGACCGCGCCGAACAAGTCGTTGATCGTCTTGCCGACCACCGCCAGCCGCTGTTGAGCCAATCCATTGCGGGTATCGGGCGGCTCCGATTGACTCAATGCGCGCAGCATGTCCTCGCGCAGCGGCGCGGTGTACTGAACGCCGGTCAACCCGCTGCGCTCGTCGGTCGTCAACGCTGAGGTCAGGCCCCACAGGCGCCCAACTTGGCCGGCGATGTCGGCGGTGACGTTGTCGTTGAATCGGCCCCGCCGGGAGCCGTTGGAGCCCGCCTGCTCCGCCGGCTCGCTGCGGGCCGCGGCTTCAGCGATTACCGCGGGTAGTGGTCGCGGCACCGCCAGACCCGAGCGGATGGCGGTGGAAAGCGCGGTCAAAATGACCTGCGCGTCGTCGGTCTGCAGGTTCCACGTCGCCGGCGGGACCAGGAGCTGGGTGCGCGGCGCGGCATCGCGCTGCAAGGCGTGCCAGAAGATCGACCCCAAGGCGTCCTGGCGTCGAGCGGTCTCTGAGTCATGTGCGAGCCGAACCGTCAGCGAGGGGTCCAGGTAGGTCGGGATGACCGGGTCCGTCCCCGCCCCGGCCAGTGCGGCACCGACGGCCGGGTCGAACGGCGCGGCCACCACCTGCGGGGACAACCGCTTGGGCGCGGTGTCGACGCTGGTGGGAGTGTCGCTCGCCGAATCTTGGGCGGACAAGTCAGCGGCGGCAATTGCGACCGTGCTGTCGTTGGCGTTGAGCAGGTCCACCGCCCGACTGGTCAACGAGCCGTCGGGCAGCAGCGTGGCCCCGCGGGTGGAGGCAACGTCCAAGATGCGGTCGACGATGCCGCCAACGCTGTTGGTGGCGGCCGCGCTCAGCCCCGGATCATTGACGCGTTGCAAGGCGTCCAGATCGGCCTGCGCGTAGGGCAGCGGCACCACGCAGGACCGGTGGGCCAGCGCACGTAGCCGGTTCAGCCATTCGGCCGCGGCGGCCTGACCCGTGCCCGGGTGCGTCGGGGTGCCGGGTTGTTGGGCGGGGCCGTCGGGCGAATTAGAAACCACATAGCCGCCAGTCATCGCGTTGACGGTAACCAGCAGATCGGGGTCGAGGGCCAAACAAAGCGCGTGGCTGACGGCGGCGTCCGGGTCGACGTCGTGGCTGGTGGCGACCTCCGCCGCCGACAGCAGGATGTCCAGTCGGCCGCCGGCGGCCAGTGAGGTGGCCAGGTCGTCGTCGACCAGCCGGACCGGAATCGTGCCGCCAGGTACGCCGGGGGACAGCCGCGGCCGGTCGGCCAGCGGCCACAGCATCGTGATCCACAAGGGCTTGGAGGTGTCGGGTGCGACGGGGGAGTCCAGGTCATCGGCATGATCGGGTGGCACGCCGACGACGGGCAGCAGGAACCGTGCGTTGTCGAGCCGGGCCGGGGCGCCGTAGTCCGGTGTCCCGTTCACGTTGACCAGCACGGGGTAGATCCCGGGCTTGTCGATACCCAAAGACGGGTTGGTCAACGAGCGCAGCGGGGCCGACAGCGTGAATCCGGCTTCCTGCCCGCGTTGCAGCTCGGGGGCCACCGTGAGGAAGTCCGCGGCCGGCTGGTACTGGTCGGTGCCACCGTCCAGGGAGGTGCGCAAGCCCGCCGACGCGGTGACCGCTCCGGCGTGCTCCAGCCGGACCATCACGTCGTGGACTGGGCGGTCACCGATGTTGGTCACCATTCCGCTGACGGTGACGACGGGTTGACTCGTTGTGGTGACCACGTCCGGGGTCACCTGATCGATACGGACGCGGACAAACGGCGTCGCTCCGGGCTCGCCCGCAGCCGCGCGCGGCACGGCGGCTCCGGTGAGCACCGCAAAACCGGCAACGACGCAGACCACTGCGGTAAGGCGCAACAAGCCGGCCCAGCAGAGTTGCGGCACGGTCACGGTCCTGGCCCGTGACCGTTCTTCCGGCCCGTGGGCTTGTCGGCATGCCGCGTCCGCGAATGCGTTTGCGGACGCCGCCGAGGCGAGCTGGGCGGCAACGGCGGAAGCGCGGCCGGCCCGTCGCTTTGCAGCTTGTCGATCAGCTCGTCGGCCACCTCGGCCAGACGGCGTTCGTCGGCATAGGCCAGCCGGGACGGCAATTCGTGTATCGGCACCCAAGCCACTTCGGCGACTTCGAGGTCCTCGTCGCACAGCTCACCGCCGGAGAAGCGCATCAAATAATGGTGCACGGTCTTGTGCACCCGACGGCCATCGGTAACGAACCAGTAATCGATGCGTCCCAGCGCCGCCAGCACGCTGCCGCGAATCCCGGTCTCCTCGGCGACCTCACGGATGGCCGTCTGCTCAGCGGTCTCACCGAGCTCGATGTGGCCCTTGGGCAGCGACCAGAGCATCCGTCCACGGCGGTCGACGCGACCGATCAGGGCCGCGACCTGCGCATCGCGCGGTCCGTCGAGGCCGTCGATGACGAGCCCGCCCGCGGACGTTTCATGCACCGTGCGCAGCCGTTCCGGCACGCGGCGAGCCGAGCGCGATCGGCGCGGTTTGGTCGCTGTTGAATCGCCGGTCGCTTGGCCGTCCTTATGATTCTCGGCCGCGCCGGCAGCGCCACGATTCCGGCGCCGTCCGCGGCGCCGACGTGGTTTGGCTTGTTCGCCGTCCGACACCCAAGCGATAGTAGCTGGCACGGGTCGGTCTCCAGGACATACTCGCCGCTAGCGCAGTGCGCGACGGCGCTCCGCGCTTATCGCCGGACGGACCCGCACCGGAAGTCTGATCGTCCGACCCCTCCTGCGGGCCGTGAGCCCGCATCGGGAGTCTGATCGTCCGACTCCTCCTGCGGGCCGTCCCGGCCCGCCATCGTCGCCGAACCTGTCCGACTAATGGGAGTCGATCAGCGTGGCGTTGACGGCTTGGGGTTGGGGGGCGAGACGCTGGTCATCGAGCCGCTGGCCGGTGAGCACTTCGTCCGACTGGAATGTGATTCCTAAGGCTAGATCGTG
>NZ_JBKQOI010000317.1:0-6433 GCF_052145595.1 Mycobacterium sp.
TCGGGTATCGACGAATCAGTGAATGCGACACGCCAATAATTCTGACTACATATCTAAGCCGGTTCACAGCCCTCTGTCCAGCTCAGGGATCAGATCACGCCCGAAAGCCGTCGTAACTTCGGACTAGCACAAGCATATTGAAGTAAACATCCGAACACTCTGGCGATCTGATCTTGCAAAACTCCGAAATACGGCGTTAATGAGAACCTAAACTCGTCGGCGGTAGTACTGGCATGCGAGATAGAGGCGGTTGCGACTGTGTGACTGATCTCGACGTTCGATCTCTGTACCTCGACCTGATCCGACGCAACCTCACCAGATACGGGATGCGAGAGCGAATGCCCGTGGGGTGGCCACTGCGGCGACGCCTCCTTTTCAAAACTCTCAGGCGGATGGGCGCACGCTGGCCGGCGGAGGCCGAGACGATGATTGGAATGGAGAGACTCACCAGTCTGCAGCGTTGCGTTGAGACGGTACTGGCTGACGACATCCCCGGCGATCTCGTCGAATGTGGAGTGTGGCGGGGAGGGGCTTGCATCCTGATGCGCGCGGTCCTGGCAGCCTATGGCGATGAGACGCGATGCGTTTGGCTAGCCGATTCGTTCGCCGGCCTGCCACGCCCGGACGCGGCAACGTACAAAGCAGATAAAGGGCAAAGAGGGGATCTCTTTGCGGGCATACTGGCGGTGTCAGAAACGGAAGTCAGAGAGAATTTCCAGCGCTACGGCCTGCTGGATGACCAGGTCCAGTTTCTTCCTGGCTGGTTCAAGGACACCCTGCACGATGCTCCGATCGATCGCATCGCTGTATTGAGGCTTGATGGCGACCTCTACGAATCCACGATACAAGCGCTCGACGCGCTCTACCCGCGACTGTCCCCCGGGGGTTTCTGCATCATTGATGACTACCGCGCGCTCAAGTCGTGTCGGCAAGCTGTCACCGACTACCGCGCGAAACATGGAGTTTCCGCGGAGATCGTGGACATCGACTGGACTTGTGTGCTGTGGCGCAAGTAATGAACGCCTCTGCAGTCGAAACCAATCGGCGAACGTCCAGCCGACAGTCGAACCAGGGACAATGACCGATGCCTCTGACGTTGCGTACGCGTACGACGACGACTGAAAGGCAAGAGATCTCCGCGATGAAATTTGTGCTGAGATTTCATGGAACTCATGGCGATGTCAAGCCCGGCGTCGCTGTCGGCCGTGAGCTGTTGCGCCGCGGGCATGAAGTGCGCCCGGCGGTCCCGGCTGGCCTGGCCGGCTTCATCGAGTCGGTTGTGCTTGCGGCGGTCGCTTACGAGCCGGATTGCGGAGGTGGCAGGATGTGCACCGCGACCTCTTCTCCGAACTAAATCGCATTTGACTGTTGAGTTCGTATTCTGTTGTTTCAGAACCGATTTCGATGTCCTGGTGGGTTGACGGTACGTCCGGGGTGTCGGTGAAGCCGGCGATGCCGAGTTGTACGGCCTTGCTGCGGCTGGAGCGGATCTGGTCCATCTGGGCGAGTTTGGCATCCGCGCCGGCGAGGCGAAACCGGACCAACGGAAACGTCAGTAGATTCTCATGTCACCGGTCCCATCCACTGATTCAGGCATTCGCGGTCTCTCGGAACCAAGATGACACGGCATTGCAAAGTGACCACTGCGCCACTTTTCAGCCCGGAACGGGCGCCGCACCAGGCAGCCGGGCTCTAGCCACCAGCTCAGACGCTGCCCACGCCGTAGGCCACCAGCGAGACCCCACCCACTGTGAACATGGCTACCAGGATCTGCCGACGGTGAGCCAGCGCCCAGTCGTGCAGCGGTCGCAGTACCACTAGGGTTTTCGCCGGCGTGGCCAGATAGCTGACGAGGGTGATCTCGACAACCGCATACATCCCGACGACGAACGCGATGGCGGCGCTGACCTGCGTGCCGATCGCGGCTCCCGAGGCCACGATCGTGGTGTCTACGAATACAACCAGCAGCGGTGGCGGCGTGGTTCCGAGGCCGAGTACCAACGCGACCCACAAGGATCCGTTGTCCCACGCATTGTGGGCGCGGCCGAGCAGCCGCCGGATTGCAGATCCGCCCTCCGTCGCCGCATCCTGCGCGCGGCCCTCCAGCCACGAGATTGCGGTCGGTGTATTCGGGTCCAGCACCAGGGTCGGCGTGTTGCCGTCCGGTGTCGGCAGCCGCGCCCGCTGACGCTGGCGCGCCAAGAAGCGCACTGTCATCAGGGCTGCGATCGATAGCGCGAGTACACCCATGCCGAGTTCAATGTGCCGGACGGTGGAGCTCGCGGTCGTGGCCGGGGTGGCCAAATCTTGCGCAAAAGATGTAAACGTTGGTGTTAAGTGCAGCGCCATCAGCGGAACCAGCAGGCACGGGACGTTCACTATCAGGCAGCCGACCCAGTAGGCGAGCAGGTTTTGCACGGGTCGTGGCCGGGAGATCATGAGAAGGACGACGCCGAGAAGCATCGGATTGAGCGCCACCAGAAGCGCCAATCCCAGCACCGGGCCCCACATGGCCGGAACACTACCCGGTGGGCTAGCCATGCGTGGAGCAAAGACACCCACGGAAACGTCCGTAGATCCGCGACGGTCCAAAACGTAAGCAGGACGCGGCGTTGCGCCCAAACCTCAGCCCAGCGAAGATGCCGTCGAAAACCTTGCGCTCCGCGCGCCATGGCTGGCCGGACCGGTTCGCGGTGCGTGTCCTTGACGCCCAGGACGCCGAACAGTAGCCGGTGCGCGACTACCTGGTCCGGGCCAAGGCCACCACCATCGCACTCACCGCGACCCAATTGCCGGCCCTGCGCGAGGCGCGGTGGAACTAGGTGCGCCGCATGGTGAGCTCTTGCTGAGCGATCGCCTCCAAGGCCGCGCGAACCAACCCAGGAATCCGGACTCGGGAAAAGCGGTCGCGGGCGACGGGATCTACCTCAGCTTCCCCGGCCTCGGGGACCGCCTCGCCGCCCGCGTCCCCAGCGAAATCGGTCACCACACAGAGCAATTTGACACGCCGAACGCGCTGCAACGCTAAGCCGGCACCACCCCGGTAACCCGAAGATCCGGCCGCAGCGAACTGGTCATCGCCCGCTAGCCGGCACACAACCGCTACCTCGGCGTGGCCGTGCACCGCAGCAGGAGGATCGCGTAGTCGCGGACACCTGCGGGATCGCTGTCGCAGCTATCGGGCAGCCGCTGCACCTCGTTGCCGTGATCGTCCTCGGGACACCGGTGTTGTGACCCTCGGGCGGCGTGACATACCTCGCTCGCGTCCCGGAGCCCCGTGCTCCGCTACCAGTCGCCGCCGCCTACGAACGTCGCTGCGGTCGGGACCAACGGCGAACGATCAGCCGAAGCCAATTGGCGAACGCCCAGCCGACGGGCGAAGAACCAGGGATACTGACCGATGCCCTGACGTTGCCTACGCGTACGACAAGTGAAAGGCTAGAACCGGCGATGAAATTTGTGCTGGCATGCTATGGAACTCGCGGCGATGTCGAGCCCGGCGTCGCCGTCGGCCGTGAGCTGCTGCGCCGCGGGCACGAACTGCGCACGGCAGTCCCGCCTGACATGGTTGGCTTCGTCGAGTCGGCTGGGCTTGCAGCGGTCGCCAACGGGCCGGATTCGCGGCGGTGGCAGGGCGTGCATCGCGACCTCTTGACGCGTTTCGCCCGCTTCTGGAAGATCCGGGATCTGATCAGGTTGGGGCGCGAAGATTGGGAGCTGTTTACGCAGTGCTGGGGGGAGACCAGCGCGACGCTGAAGTCGCTGGCGGAGGGGGCCGACCTGCTGCTAACGGGCGTGATTGGCGAGGAGCCCGCTGCCAATGTCGCGGAGTATTACGACATTCCGTTGGCCACGCTGCATATGTTCCCGATGCGGGCCAACGGTCAGCTCGTTCCGATGCTGCCGGCGCCGTTGGGCCGCGCCGCAATCACGGCGTCCGAGTGGCTGGGTTGGCCCATGGAGAAGAAGCTCGAGGACGCGCAGCGCCGTGAACTGGGCCTACCAAAGGCAACGGGCCCCGCGTCGCGTCGGATCGCAAAGCGCGGATGGCTGGAAATCCAGGCCTACGACGAGGTGTGCTTTCCCGGGCTGGCAGCCGAATGGGCGAAATTCGATGGTCGACGCCCCTTTGTCGGCGCGCTGACGATGGAGTTGCCAACGGATGCCGATGAGGAGGTCGCGTCGTGGATTGCCGCGGGAACACCGCCGATTTTCTTCGGCTTTGGCAGCATGCCGGTCGAATCTCCGGCCGACACGATCGCCATGATCGGCGCGGCCTGCGCGCAGTTGGGCGAGCGGGCGTTGGTTGGCGCCGGCTTGAGTGACTTCAGCAACGTCCCCCGTTTTGAGCACGTCAAGGTGGTGGGCACGATGAATTACGCGGCCGCCTTCCCGGCCTGCCGCGCGGTCGTGCACCACGGTGGCGTGGGCACCACGGCTGGGGGCTTGCGCGCCGGAGTCCCGACGTTGATCCTTTCGAGGGGGGGCGATCAGACGCTCTGGGGAGCTCGGGTCAAACGATTGAAGGTGGGCACCGCTCAGCGCTTGTCGAGCACTACCGAGAAATCGCTGGTCGCGGATCTCCGTCGCATCCTTGCCCCGCAATACGTCACCCGGGCCCGCGAGATCGCCACCCGGATGACCAAACCCGCCGAAAGTGTTGCGGCCGCCGCCGATCTGCTGGAAGATTTCGCCCGCCTGCGGCGTGTTGGCTGATCGGTGACGGCGGGCGGTCGGGATGATCGGCGCCGACCGCATCTGGTCGATTGCCTCGGCGTGGGTTGATGGGATCGCCGCCGGGCTGGAGAAAAACTCGCCACCGATGCACGACATGATCGATCGCCGCGTGCGGGCGTCTCCGGCACGGCTTCGCCCGCAGTCAAACCGGCGTGCACGGCGGCCGGCTCTCCTGCGCAGTGCAATACGGTGTTCTCTTGCCGATATGCTGGTTGCTGATTGCATCCCCTTGGGTTGACAGCGGCTGAAGGACAGTCCCGGGGCTCTCCCGCGGCGGTCCGGTGTTGTCGGCCGCTTGCTCATAACTTCTGGATTTCAGGTCGATAGCGCGGGTATCGGGTTAAACTGCCGGGCGGCTGAGCCAGGGGCGCGAGGCTGCCGCCTTCATTCCGCAGAACGCGCACGGGAAGTGAAAGGCCAGGATCCGAGATGAAATTTGTGCTGGCAAGCTGGGGAAGTCGCGGCGATATCGAGCCCTGCGTCGCTGTCGGCCGTGAGCTGCTGCGCCGCGGGCACGACGTGTGCGTGGCAGTCCCGCCCGACCTGGTTGGCTTCGTCGAGTCGGCTGGGCTTGCCGCGGTCGCCTACGGGCCGGATGCGCGGGCCATTCTGGACGCGCACCGCAACTTCTGGACACGTTTCTTCCGCAACCCCTGGAGGATCCAGGATCTGATCAGGTTGCGGCGCGAAGTTGAGGAGCCCGTTATCCAGCGCTGGGGGGAGATCAGCACGACGCTGACGTCGCTGGCAGACTGGGCCGACCTCCTAGTCACCGGCGTGAATTTCGAGCAGCCCGCTGCCAACGTCGCGGAGCATTACGCCATTCCGTTGGCCACGCTGCATACCTTCCCGATGCGGGCCAACGGCCAGCTCGTTCCGATCCTGCCGGCGCCGCTGGGCCGCTCCGCAATTACGGTGTTCGAGTGGCTGTCTTGGCGCATGTCAAAGAAGCTCGAGGACGCGCAGCGCCGTGAACTGGGCCTACCAAAGGCAACGGGCCCCGCATCGCGTCGGATCGCAAAGCGCGGATGGCTGGAAATCCAGGCCTACGACGAGGTGTGCTTTCCCGGGCTGGCAGCCGAATGGGCGAAATGGGATGGCCAACGGCCCTTTGTCGGCGCGCTGACGATGGAGTTGCCAACGGATGCCGATGAGGAGGTCGCGTCGTGGATTGCCGCGGGAACACCGCCGATTTACTTCGGGTTTGGCAGCATACCCGTCGAATCTCCGGCCGACACGCTCGCCATGATCAGCGCGGCCTGCGCGCGGTTAGGTGAGCGGGCGTTGGTTTGCTCCGCCGGGACTGACTTCAGCCACATCCCCCATTTCGAGCACGTCAAGGTTGTGGGCGCGGTGAATTTCGCGGCCACCTTCCCGGCCTGCCGCGCCGTCGTGCACCACGGTGGCACGGGCACCACCGCCGCGGGCCTGCGCGCCGGGATCCCCACGTTGATCCTTTCGACGGACCTCGATCAGTCGCTCTGGGGAGCTCGGATCAAACGGCTGAAGGTGGGCACTGTCCGGCGCTTTTCGGCCACCACCGAGAAATCGCTGGTCACGGACCTCCGTACCATCCTCGCCCCGCAATACGTCGCCCGGGCCCGCGAGATCGCCACCCGGATGACCAAACCCGCCGTCAGCGTTGCGGCCGCCGCCGATCTTGTGGAAGATTTCGCCCGCCTCAGTCCTTGATGAC
>NZ_JBKQOI010000318.1:0-12768 GCF_052145595.1 Mycobacterium sp.
GTTGCGGCGAGCACGGCCACCGCCTTCGAGGCCTTCCTGATCATGCTGCGCTTGGCCATGCCGATAGCCTGCCCTGCCGACTGTGTCGGTGGGAAGGGTTTGCGATCGTTAGGTGCAGAAAATCCTCGAAAGACATCTCACGAAGTTAAGAGTCAAGCCGCATGCGGGAGAGGAGGTGGAAACGCGCGGTGTTCGTCGTAGAGCTGGCCGGTGTGCAGGCAGTGGTAAAGCTGGCCGAGGAATTTGTTGAACAGGTGTCGTTGGGCTTGGTGGTTCCAGTCTGCGGTGGCGCGGCGGGTGTCGTAGTGGCGGCGGGCTCCGGGAGAGGCGCGCAGCGAAGCCAGCGCCCAGATTGGGCCGACGGCAGCCAGGCGCCGGTTCTTGATATGACGGTGCAGGACAACGGTTTTCTTGCCACTGGCGCGGGTGATAGGCGCAGAACCGGCGAAGGCTTTCAGGCCGCGGGCGTCGGCGAAGCGGGAGCGGTCATCACCGGTTTCGGCCAGCACCCGGGCGCCGGCCAGCATCCCCAGGCCGGGGAAGCTGGTGATGATCTCGGCGTCCGGGTGTTGCTCAAAATGGGCGATCGCCGCCTCGGTGAGTTGCTCGACAGCGGTGCAAGCGGCCTTGAGCTGGCCCAGCAAGGCCGTCAGCTGGATTCCCATCGCGTTCTCCACGAGCGCGGGTTGATGCAGGTAGGTGTCGGTGAAGACGTCCCGCAGACGCTCGACATCGCGGTCGAGATGGCGTTGGCGGCCGGCTTTGACCAGCAGCCGGCGCAGCCGGGCAGGTGTCAACTGGGCCGCCTGTGCCGGGGTGGGCGCAGCAGCCAGGATGGTGCGGGCGTCGGCGCGGGCCAGCCCGCCGTCAGACAGTCCGGCGAACGCGGCGATAGCTGCCGGGTAGAAGTCTTTGAGCAGGTCGCGGATCTGGTTGCTGATTTGCTGGCGCGACCACACGGCGTCTTGTTGGGCGCGGGCCAGGACTCGGATAGCCTGGGCCAATTCGGTGTCGGCGGGCAACGGCCGGTGTGCGCCTGCATCGGTGCGCACGATGTTGGCCAACAAGACGGCATCAGTGGCATCGGACTTCGCGCCCGACACCGCATATCGTGCCCGATACCGCGAGGCGGCAAGGGGGTTGATCGGGTAGATCAACCGGCCGGTCTCGCGCAGCGCGGCAACCCACAAGCCACGATCCGTTTCGATCCCCACCGGGATCGGACTCTTGGCGCTGTCGCCGGCTTGAGCCAGCAATGTCAACAGCTGCGCGAACCCGGCCGCGTCGTTGCTGACCCGTGCGCGGGCCACCATGACACCGTCACCGTCGATGACAGCGGCATCGTGATGGTCAGTGGCCCAATCAATTCCACAAAACAAACTCAAGAGGTCATCACTCCTTCAATCGATGTCTGCGCCGTTACCGGTGGACTCACGCAGCGCCCTAATCGCAGGACTCCAAGGTCCGTCATCTCACTAGCCGTCCGTGACTCCAGCACACCGCAGGACTTCGTTCTGTCGAACAGCTCAAGGCTCGGGAACAATTATCGAGAAGTCAACCCTGCGGCAGGCTCAGGCAACGGCATCCCACCACCACTGCACGTGATCTGCCGCCAGGCGCGCCGCTCTTTCGTAAGACATCCACGCGTCGGGAGAAAACAGGCATCACCAGGCGGCAGACCTCGTCAGGAACGACCCCGGTCTTACAACCGACAACCATCCCTACTCAACGATTAGGAGATTCGCATGGCGATTGACCCGAGTGCCGTCGGCGCGGTGACCGAGCCGACGCTGTTCGATTGGACCGACCGGGACACGATGCTGTACGCGCTCGGCGTCGGCTGCGGGACCGACGACCTGTCGTTCACCACCGACAACAGCCACGACATCACCCAGCAGGTGCTGCCGACCTACGCGGTGATCTGCTGCCCGGCGTTCGGCGCGGCGGGCAAAATCGGAAAGTTCAACTGGGCCATGCTCTTACACGGATCGCAAGCCATCCGGCTGCATGCGCCGCTGCCGGTCGCGGGCAAGCTGTCGGTGGTCTCCGAGGTCGCCGACCTGCAGGACAAGGGCGAAGGCAAGAACGCGATCGTCGTGCTGCGCGGCCGAGGCACGGATCCGGATTCGGGAAAGCTGATCGCCGAGACGCTCACCACGCTGGTCATCCGCGGTGAGGGCGGGTTCGGGGGACAGCCGGGTCAGCGGCCCGTCGCCCCCGAATTTCCCGATCGCGAGCCCGACGCCCGGATCGCGCTGCCCACCCGCGAGGATCAGGCGCTGATCTACCGGCTGTCCGGCGACCGCAACCCGCTGCACAGCGATCCGTGGTTCGCCCGGGAGCTGGCCGGGTTCCCGAAGCCGATCCTGCACGGGCTGTGCACCTACGGGGTGTCGGGCCGCGCGCTGGTCGCCGAGCTGGGCAAGGGTCTTGCCGCCAACGTCACATCGATCGAGTCGCGGTTCACGTCGCCGGTGTTTCCCGGCGAGACGCTGACGACGCTGATCTGGCGCACCGAACCGGGCAAGGCGGTGTTCCGTACCGAGGCGTCGGGCGCCGATGGTGCTCCAGATGGCACTGCCCGCGTGGTGCTCGACGACGGTGCGGTCGAGTACGTGGGCTAGCCGGCGTTACTGAGCTGACGTGCCAGCCGGGCGGTGAACTCGGCGACGCTTGCCGGGCTGTTCAGCGCAAACAGCGCGGCGGTGGCGCGGTCGCCGTCCTCGTTGTGCCGCACCAGGATTGGGATGCCGTCCTGACGGACCGCATCGAACGCATCCTCGTCGGTGATGTCGTCGCCGAGGTAGATCGGCACCAGGGGACCCCCGCCGGCCTCGGATTGGGCCTCCTGCAGGTGATCCATTACCCAGCGAAGGGTTTTTCCCTTGTCCCAGTCCATATCCGGGCGCAGCTCGATGACTTCACGGCCGGTGGTCACCCGAAGACCGTCGCGCTGACCCGCCGCACGCACCACCGCCGCCACCTCGCCCACGCGATCACGAGCGGCGTTGCGGTAGTGCGCCGCAACGCCAAATCGCTTGTGCTCGATCACAACACCGGGAATCGACCCGAGCCGATCACGCAGCTCGGCGGCAGCCTGCTCGAGCACCGGTATCGCCGCTGCCGCGGCCTCGTTTTGGTGGTGAGTTCCGTCGGGTGCGGTCAGCTCGAAGCCGTGGCTGCCCGCATACCACATGCCTGGCACGCCGAGACGCTTTGTCACATCGGCGAGGTCACGGCCGGACAGCACCGCGACCGGACAATGCGCGGCTAACTTCTGCAGGGCCTCGACCGCGCCGGCGACGGGCCTGGCCGCGTCCGGATCGTTGACGATGTCGGACAGCGTGCCGTCGAAGTCGAAAAACACGGCCGGCCGCCGCGCGGCCAGGTCGAGGGACTGCAACGCATCGGGGAGCTCGGACATCCGACGGTCCCCGGTTCGCACGGTGACCTCACCCAGGTCGGCGACGACGGCGTCGGCGCCGTCGCGATGCAGTGCGTCGGGGTTTCCCGAACGGTCGACACCGATGACCAACGCGAATCCGTCGCCACGCGCGGCCCGGACGCCCGCGGCGTCGGCGGTGACGACGACGCATCGGCCCGGCCGCGCCGCCAGCCGGTTGGCCGCCCCGACCGGGCCGTCGGCGTGCACGGCGAACAGGTCGCCGATGCCGGCCGAGGTCAGGACGTCCCGGCGGTTGCGGCCCGACGAAAAGACCGCGGTGCCGACCCTGACCTGCTGCAGTTGCCGGACCAGCGTGAGCGCCGAGTCGGACGCGCCGCCCCCGGCGGGCACCACTGCGTCGAGGTCGAACAGCACCGCGTCATGACGACGCGGGTCGATCATGACCGGCCCGGACTTTGGCATGACCAACCTTCTCACGAAGGTCAACGCGGCCCGGCGCGGGTCAGTGACGCACCGACGGCCGCGCGCGTTGCGGGTGGCCGGGAAAGGCACGAGCCGCGCGCTTGGGTCGGTGGTCTTTGCTGAACAACAGCACAGAACCTTGGCTGAGCGCCACCAGCCGCGCCATCCCCAGTTCGATACCGACGGCCAACTGCTTGACGTCGGCCGCGGCGTCGTAGTCGGCGGTGATGCCGAACACCAATTCGTCGCAGTAGCTGAGCACCGCGACCCCGGTGCTCAGCTGCAAGGCGGTCGGGGGGATCGGCAGCAAGTGCTCCATCGTCTGGCCCAGCAGCCGTAGCTGGTGGCGTGGCCCGGGCGCATTGGTCGCCAGCGTCACGATGCCGCGTTGCGGCAGGCGGGCCAGCAGTTGTAGTACATTGCTGCGCAACATGGTTGGCAGACAATTGATCGCTGACTCCACGATGCCGCCGGATTGGCGATCGGTTTGCTTGACTTGCTTGGCCCCCCAACGGTTGTGGACGGTCCGCAAGAGCTGTACCGGGTCCTCATGCTCGACGGGCAGATACGGCAGCATGGCCGACTGCACCGGCATGGGCACCAGGGTGCGCAGCGAGTCCGCCCGCGGTTGTTGACCGCGGCGCAGCAGAACCGTCCGGAAGCCTTCGGTGATGGCGGCGAGCGCA
The DNA here is from genome assembly GCF_052145595.1 of Mycobacterium sp. Classification (GTDB taxonomy): domain Bacteria; phylum Actinomycetota; class Actinomycetes; order Mycobacteriales; family Mycobacteriaceae; genus Mycobacterium. The sequence goes on from NZ_JBKQOI010000318.1 coordinate 4,555, forward strand.
ACGTCGTTGGCGCTCACACCGAATTTGCGGCACACGCTGTCGACGTCGGCGATCGGGACGTGCACCGTGCTGTACCGCCGCATGGTGGTGACGGTATCGATCGAGGGTCGTGTCGCTGGCAACACCGCCGCGACGACGGTGGCGGCCAGCGCGGAAGCCCACCCCAGGGCGTCGGCCCAGCCGCGCTTTTCGGCCTGCGGCGGCGAAACCTGCTTGGCACCAGCATGATTAACGAACGTATCGCCGTCGGCGTCATCGCACAGCCGGGTGAGCAGGTGGGCGGCCGAGTTGCCGTCGGCCAGGCAGTGGTGGATCTTCATCAAGATTGCCCAGCGGTTGCCTTGCAGGCCCTCGATGACCCAGCACTCCCACAGTGGACGGTTCAAGTCGAGGGGACGCTCCAGGGCATGGGCGATAGCCCGGGACAGTCCGGTGTCATCGCCCGGGCGCGGAATTATCACCCGGCGCAGATGATGGGTGAGGTCGAATTCCGGATAGTCGATCCACTCGAACTTCTGCGTCCGCAACAACTGTGTGCATCGCGGTATCGACTGAATCCGTTCTGCCAGCAAGTTTTTGAGCAGTGCGTAATCGGGGACAGCGCCGTCGACGATGGCGACCGCGCCGATCGCCAGGCTCGCGTTTTGATCGGGATCTTGAGCCTTGAGGAAAGCCGTATCCAGTGCCTTCACTTGCGCCATGCTCGGTTCCCGCCGTCGATTTTTTGCCCTTGTACCAGTATCTGCGCAGCGCTGTGGCGCCGGTAGGCCCGTGACGTTAAGAACGTGTTTGGAAGTTGAAGATGCGTTTAACGGCCCGCTCAAATCGAACATACTTTCGATATACTGTGGGCGTGGGCTGGTTTAATGGGCCGCCGAGCTGGGCGGAAATGGAGCGGGTGCTCGACGGCAAGCCGCGCCATGCCGGCGCGCAGGTGGCCGCGGAACCGCCGGAAGACGTCCCCTGGTCACGCAAGCGGGGAACGTATGAACCACCGGTGGACGGCGCGCGGGTCGGATCGTCCGTCGCGTATGCCGAGTTGCATGCGCATTCGGCGTTCAGCTTTCTCGACGGGGCCAGCACGCCGGAGGAGCTGGTCGAGGAGGCTGTCCGGCTGGATCTGCGTGCTCTGGCACTGACCGACCACGACGGCCTGTACGGGGCGGTGCGGTTCGCCGAAGCGGCCGCCGAACTCGAACTGCGCACCGTATTCGGCGCCGAACTGTCCCTGGGATCGGTAGCCCGCACCGAGCAACCCGATCCGCCCGGCCCACACCTGCTGGTGCTGGCCCGCGGCCCGGAAGGTTACCGACGGCTGTCGCGGCAGTTGGCCGCGGCGCATCTGGCCGGCGGGGAGAAGGGCAGGCCGCGCTACGACTTCGACACGTTGACCGAGGCCGCCGGCGGGCATTGGCACATCCTGACGGGCTGCCGCAAAGGCGCTGTGCGACAGGCACTTTCCGATGGCGGTCCGGACGCGGCGCAGCGGGCGCTGGCCGACCTGGTGGACCGGTTCGGGTCCGCCCGGGTAAGCGTCGAGTTGACCCATCATGGTCACCCGCTCGACGACGAACGCAACGCGGCGCTGGCCGGGCTGGCACCGCGTTTCGGCGTCGGCGTCATCGTCACCACCGGAGCGCATTTCGCCCATCCGTCGCGTGGCCGGCTGGCCATGGCGATGGGTGCCATCCGGGCCCGGCAGTCCCTGGATTCGGCCGCCGGGTGGCTGGCTCCGCTGGGTGGCTCACACCTGCGGTCCGGCGAGGAGATGGCCCGGCTGTTCGCGCAGCGACCCGACGTGGTGACCGCCGCCGCCGAGCTGAGCGAGCAGTGCGCGTTCGGGCTGGCGCTCATCGCGCCGCAGCTGCCGCCGTTCGACGTGCCCGACGGGCACAGCGAGGACAGCTGGTTGCGGCAGTTGGCGATGGCCGGAGCGCGCGACCGCTACGGACCGGCCGAAAGAGCGCCGCGGGCGTACGCCCAGATCGAACGTGAGCTGAAAGTCATTGCACAACTGACTTTTCCGGGCTATTTCCTGGTGGTGCACGATATCGCCCGGTTCTGCCGGGACAACAACATCCTGTGTCAGGGCAGGGGATCGGCGGCCAATTCCGCGGTCTGTTATGCCCTTGGGGTCACCGCGGTGGATCCGGTGGCCAACGAGCTGTTGTTCGAGCGCTTCTTATCGCCGGCCCGCGACGGGCCGCCCGACATCGACATGGACATCGAGTCGGACCAGCGCGAAAAAGTCATCCAGTACGTCTACGACAAGTACGGCCGTGACTACGCCGCCCAGGTCGCCAACGTCATCACCTACCGGGGGCGAATCGCGGTGCGCGACATGGCCCGCGCCCTGGGCTTCTCACAGGGGCAGCAGGACGCCTGGAGCAAGCAGATCAGCACCTGGAACGGGCTGGCCGGCTCGGCGGATGTCGAGGGCATTCCCGAGCGGGTGATCGACCTGGCCACCCAGATCCGCAATCTGCCCCGGCACATGGGCATCCATTCCGGCGGCATGGTGATCTGCGACCGCCCGATCGCCGACGTGTGCCCGGTGGAGTGGGCGCGCATGGAGAATCGCAGCGTCCTGCAATGGGACAAAGACGACTGTGCAGCAATCGGTTTGGTGAAGTTCGACCTGCTCGGGCTGGGCATGCTCTCGGCGCTGCACTATGCCATCGACCTGGTGGCCGAGCACAAGGGGATCGAGGTGGACCTGGCCAGGCTCGACCTCTCCGAACCGGCGGTGTACGAGATGCTGGCCCGCGCCGATTCCGTCGGCGTGTTCCAGGTGGAGTCGCGGGCGCAGATGGCCACCCTGCCGAGACTGCGGCCGCGGATCTTCTACGACCTGGTGGTGGAGGTCGCGCTGATCCGCCCCGGGCCCATCCAGGGCGGGTCGGTGCACCCGTACATCCGTCGGCGCAACGGCGTCGACCCGGTCGTCTACGACCATCCGTCCATGGAGCCCGCGTTGCGAAAGACGCTGGGGGTGCCGCTTTTTCAGGAGCAGCTGATGCAACTCGCGGTCGACTGCGCCGGCTTTTCCGCAGCCGAGGCCGACCAGCTGCGGCGCGCGATGGGCTCCAAGCGTTCGACCGAACGGATGCGACGGCTGCGCGGCCGGTTCTACGACGGCATGCGCGCGCTGCACGGCGCCACCGACGAGGTGATCGACCGGACCTACGAAAAGCTGGAGGCATTCGCCAATTTCGGCTTTCCGGAAAGCCATGCGCTGTCCTTCGCGTCGCTGGTGTTCTACTCGTCGTGGTTCAAGTTGCACCACCCGGCGGCGTTCTGTGCGGCGCTGCTGCGCGCCCAGCCGATGGGTTTCTATTCGCCGCAGTCGCTGGTGGCCGACGCGCGCAGGCACGGCGTGACGGTGCACGGCCCGGACGTTAACGCCAGCCTGGCGCACGCCACGCTCGAGAGCGCCGGTACCCAGGTCCGGCTCGGTTTGGGCGCCGTCCGCCATATCGGCGACGACCTCGCCGAGCAGTTGGTTGAGGAGCGAAAAATCAACGGCCCGTTCGCATCTCTGCTGGATCTGACCACCCGGCTACAGCTATCCGTGCCGCAGACCGAAGCGCTGGCCACGGCCGGGGGGCTGGGCTGCTTCGGGATGTCCCGACGGGAGGCGTTGTGGGCGGCGGGGGCTGCCGCCACGCAGCGGCCGGACCGGCTCCCCGGTGTGGGGTCGTCGTCGCACATCCCGGCGTTGCCGGGGATGAGCGAGCTGGAGCTGGCCGCCGCCGACGTGTGGGCCACCGGCATCTCCCCGGACAGCTATCCGACGCAGTTCCTGCGGGCCGACTTGGACGCGATGGGTGTGCTGCCCGCCGAGAAGCTGCTAAGCGTCCCCGACGGCGACCGCGTCCTGATCGCCGGCGCGGTGACGCATCGGCAGCGACCCGCGACGGCCCAAGGGGTGACGTTCCTCAACATCGAGGACGAGACCGGGATGGTCAACGTGCTTTGCACGCCGGGGGTGTGGGCGCGGCATCGCAAGCTGGCCAATACGGCGCGGGCGCTGCTGGTGCGCGGTCAGGTCCAAAATGCCAGCGGGGCGGTCACCGTCGTGGCCGAGCGGCTGGGCCGCATCAGCCTGGCGGTGGGCTCCAAATCACGAGACTTCCGGTGAAACCTCCACCGAGCGTGCGCAGAATGCCGGCAGACCCCGGCGTGTTGCGTACAAACACGCACGCTCGGTGAGCGGCAAATAGCTACGCGGGTGTGGTCCACACCTTGGTCGGCGTGATCGTCAGCCGGGTGCTATAGGAACCCATCGCCGCGGTCAGCCCAAACCTCGCGGCGTCCTCGGCGTACTTCGCCCAGTACGGCTCGTCGCCGCGGCAGTCGACGCCGGTGGCGTCCACCGTCGCGATCCCGCCGATGACGATGATGCCGCCGCCATTACCGTCGGAATCCAGGTTCAGGCTCACCTGGGGGTGTGCCTTGATGTGGGCGACCTTGGCCGCGTGCGGCATCGAGTACACCGTCAGCTTGGCGCCGTCGAAGTAGAACCAGATCAGCCGCGGCACCGGTTGCCCCGATTTGGCGACGGTGGTCAGCCATCCGTAGTGGTCGGAAGTGAGCCTGCTGGAAACCTCTTGTGTCAGTTCGACGCTCATGAGGTCGAATGTAACCTCCACACATGACAACCAACCTGTCCGTCGACGAAGTCCTCACCACCACCCGCTCGGTCCGCAAACGCCTCGACTTCGGCAAGCCGGTGGGCCGCGAGGTGCTCATGGAATGCCTCGACCTGGCGCTCCAGGCGCCCACCGGTTCCAACTCGCAGGGCTGGCAGTGGGTGTTCGTCGAGGACGCCGACAAACGCAAGGCGATCGCCGACATCTACCTGGCCAATGCCCGGGCGTACCTCAGCCTGCCCTCGCCCGAATACGGCGAGGGGACACCCGCGGACAGCGGATGGGCAAGGTCAGGGATTCCGCGACCTATCTCGCCGAGCACATGCACGATGCGCCGGTGCTGATGATCCCCTGCCTGGAGGGCCGGGTGGAGCAGGCGCCGCTGGGCCTGAGTGCGTCGTTCTGGGCGTCGCTGTTCCCGGCGGTCTGGAGCTTCTGCCTGGCGCTGCGCTCCCGCGGGCTGGGCACCTGCTGGACGACGCTGCACTTGCTCAACGACGGCGAGCGGCGGGCGGCGGACGTGCTCGGCATTCCCTACGACCGGTACAGCCAGGGCGGCCTGTTCCCGATCGCCTACACCAAGGGCACCGACTTCCGGCCGGCCAAGCGGCTACCCGCCGAGCAGCTCACGCACTGGAACATCTGGTAGCCAGCGCGTGGATCAGCCCGGGTTGCCGTTGCTGCCGGGGCTTGAAACGCCGTCGCCCGCGTGGCGAGTTGCTGATAGCTCAGGGCATGGCTGGAAAACAGCGACGCCACGGCCGCCGACACCTCATCGCCACCGGCGGCCAGCACTCCCGTCGTCGCGGACGCCGCCACCGCATTCGCGTCATTCAGCGCCGAACCGATGCCCGCCACATCCGCCGCTGCCGTCCCCACCACGTCCGGGATCGCCAGCACAAACGACATCGCTACCCTCCGCATCAGGCATCAACACGGGCTGGGGCTATGACCCGGCAGCCCGATTCTCCTCCGCCCGGCCCGGCCCCACCACCACCGCTTGGTGCACTGCCGCTGAATAAGAGCGGGCTACACAGCCCCGGGGTAGCCGTGCTGCCGCCAGGCCTCGTAGACGGCGATCGCCGCGGCATTGGACAGGTTCAGCGAGCGCCGGCCCGCCAGCATCGGGATGCGCACCTGCTGGGTGATGTGGTCGTCGGCCAGGGTCGCGGCGTCCAGCCCGTCGGGCTCCGGCCCGAACATCAACACGTCGCCGGCCTGGTAGCCGATGTCGGCAAACGACGTGTTCGCGTGCGCGGTGAACGCGATCACCCGCGCCGGCGACAGCGCATCCCACGCGGCCGGCAGCGACGGATGGACGGTGACCGACGCGAGGTCGTGATAATCCAACCCGGCCCGGCGCAGCTTGGGTTCGGACAGGTCGAAGCCCAGCGGCTCGACCAGGTGCAACTCGGCGCCAGTGGCGGCCGCCGTCCGGATGGCGTTGCCCGTGTTGGGGGCGATGCGTGGGGTAACGAACATCAGCTTGACCATAACATGCTAACCTCCCGGTATGGCAAGTAAGCGGGTACTAGGCAGGCTACGTCTGTCGAAGTCAGCGGAGGAATCCACGTCGATCGAGCGACAGCGCGAGATCATCGAACAGTGGTCTAGCGCCAACGATCACACCGTGATCGGGTGGGCCGAGGACATCGACGTGTCCGGGTCTGTCGACCCGTTCGACACCCCCCAGCTCGGGCCGTGGTTGGACCACAGAGCCCCGGAGTGGGACATCCTGGCGGTCTGGAAGCTGGACCGGCTGACCCGGTCCACCATCAACATGAACAAGGTGTTCGGCTGGGCCAAGGAGCACGACAAGTCCGTGGTGTCGGTGACCGAGGCCATCGACCTGTCGACGCCTACAGGGCGTCTCATCGCCCAGATCATCGGGTTCCTGGCCGAGGGGGAGCTGGAGGCTATCCGGGAGCGGCAACGCTCGTCCCGGTCCAAGCTCCGGGAGTCGGCTCGGTGGCCGGGAGGTAAGCCACCGTATGGGTACGTCGGAGTCCCCCGCGACGACGGTAAGGGGTGGTCACTGGAGCTTGATCCGTTGGCCTCCAAGGTCGTCCGTCGAATCGTCGACGACCTGATAGACGGCAAGGGGATAACCCGGATTGCCCGTGAGCTGACCGAGGAGGGGTATCGGCCCCCGGGGCAGTATTACGCCACTCTGAGAGCCAATCAGGCGGAGTTACGGTGGTTCCCCGAGGAGACGCCCACCGGTAAGTGGGCGCCTACCCCGCTGCGGAACATGCTGCGGTCCAAGGCGCTCCGTGGATACGCGCACCACAACGGGGAGACCGTCCGGGATGACGACGGGATGCCGATCCAGCTTGCGGAGCCGTTGGTCTCCCTGGACGAGTGGGAGCTGATACAGGCCACCCTGGACGGGACGAGGGAGGCCCGGAAGGACACCCGCCGTACGGAGTCCAGCACGTTGTCCGGGCTGGTGTTTTGCCTCGTCTGCGGTGAGCCCCTGTATCACGACCTGAACACGGTCAAGCGTGCCCAGAAGACATACGAGTACCGGTACTACCGCTGCCGCTGCCGCTCCCGTGAGCGTGAGCACACCATGATCCCAGCCGACGAGCTGGAGGGGCTGGCCGAGGAGTCGTTTCTACGAGAAGTTGGGGATCTCGAAGTCCGGGAGAGGGTTTGGGTACCTGGTGACTCCCACGAGGCCGAGCTACGGGAGGCCGTGAACGCCTGGGACGAGCTGACCAAGGCAGCCGGCAGAGCCGTCTCGGCGACAGCGAAGCAACGCCTACAGGCTCAGCTAGCGGCACTGGACGCCCGGATAGCCGAGCTGGAGTCGGCTCCGGCCAGGGAGGCTCGGTGGGAGTACCGAGCCACCGGAGGGACGTATAGGACCGTCTGGGAGGCAGCGGATTCCGCTGCCCGGAGGAACCTGCTGTCCCGGTCTGGGATCACTTTCGCCGCCCGCGTCGTCGGTGGACGCGGGAGCAAGGCGAGGGAATTTGAAATCCGGGTACCCGCCGAGGTCACTCAGAGGATGGGGTGACCTCGCTCCGGCGGGCTTGCACTTCCAGCAGTCGGGCAGGCCCCCCACCCGGACCTCCGGCTCATCTGAAGCTCCGGTCATCCATCGGCATCGCAGGCAAGTAGTTCCAGTTCTCCCAGCGCACAAGGTGGAGCGCCGCTCGCACGGGGCGGATCGTCAGGGTCGAGCTGGATCGGCTCCTTTGGCTCGGCAGACGGCCACCGCGCCGCGTTGCCTCATAATCGTGGCCGATCGTGAAGACAAATGCCATAATCCGTCGAGACCATAGGCTACTCACCCGAGCGATAAGGGACGTTGGGCGTGGACATCTGGCACTCGTTTGTTGAGTTTCTCGAGGATCTCATCCGTCGGTATGGTTTATTTAAATTGATCTTCGGGTTTACCGGGTTCGCGTCAGCTCTGATTGGGTTAGCAATAGGTTTTCGCCTCAGCCCCGACATAAGAATCGGACTTGCCCTGGTGTTCGTCATCGGGCTGCTATTACTTACGTGTTTGGCACTCATTATCGATCAGCATCGGCTGCGCAGTGCAATGGCCGAG
>NZ_JBKQOI010000319.1:0-17486 GCF_052145595.1 Mycobacterium sp.
CCGACGGCGCACCACCCGCGCCCAAGACCGGGCCCATCGCATCGCCACCGAACGCCGACACAACCGCGACGCACGCCTGGCCCGACGTGCCGAGCCCGCCAGCTACACAGGCCCGGCCCCACCCCACCCCAACGACGAGCCACCGCCCTTCTAACCGGCCCCAAAGCCAGCTCTCACCCCGTTCCGAGCTGCGGCTGCGACCGTGAAGTGAAGTCGTCCATCAACGGCGTAGATGAGGTCGTGATCATGAGGAACGTTGCCCGGGCCGCGGTGATCGGCGTTCTCGCCGCCGCTGGATCGTTGGTGGCTGCGCCGGTAGCCAAAGCTGACATCGATTTCGCATGCAGGCCAGGATGCTGGGGCGCAATCGCCGCATCGCCCTCGACCGGCGAAGAAGCAATCCGGCTCAACTATCGGACTCGAAACCAAGCGGAGGACGCAGCCGTCTTGTGGTGCGACGTCGAGGGCAAGGCGAACGACTGTCAGCTGGTCACGTCGGGACTGGGCTGTCTCTCGCTCGCGTCGAGCAGCGACGGGAAAACGTTCGCGGGGGGAGTCGCGTTCACCCAAGATGCGGCCGATGCGGCGGCCTTGAACGGTGCGCCACCCGGGTCGACGATCGACCTCCGCGACTGCAACGGCTGAGGTAGCAACGGGCCGGTCCGATCCCTGCTGCGTTCCAGCTTCGCGGATAGATCGCAATGCGCGGTAACCTCATTCTCGAAGCGCAACCATTGCGCATCGGAAAGGGACGAAGCGCTCATGGCCGACCCCGGCGAGGAAGCTGAAGTAACGCGCGCCGACCGGTTTATCAAGACGGCCGTCGCGATCCTGGGCGAAACCGGACGCACCGACTTCACCGTGCAGGAGGTCGTCGCGCGCTCGAAGACGTCGCTGCGGGCCTTCTATCAACATTTCAGCAGCAAGGACGAGCTGCTGCTCGCGCTGTTCGACAGGACCATCGCCCAATCGGCACAGGCCTGGCGCGCCGAGACCACCGGACTGGACAGCACCGCCGCGCTGAAACTCGTGGTCGACCGCATCAGCGAACAACCGGAATCGAGCACCCAGGACAGCCTCAACAGGGCGCTGAACCTCTATAACCAGCATCTGGCCGAGACCCGTCCCCGCGAATACGCCCGCGTGCTCTCCCCATTGCACCAACTGATTCGCGACATCGTGGGGCAGGGCATCACCGAGGGGGCCTTCAACCCGGGCCTGGATGTCGGTGCCGCCGCCGCGATCGTCATGCAGACGATGGTGGGTGCGCAGCGATTGCATTGGCTGGGCAGCGAATTGAACGGGACACCGATCGACGCCGGCCAGCTGTACGACTTCTGCAGCCGCGCGCTTGGCATCCGGGACACCGACGAGGTGTCCGACGCGCCCTCGCTGGCCGAACTGTTCGCCCAGATCGGCATGCGGCCGGGTACGCGCAACGGCGAATTCGCAATGACGATGCCGGTCAGCCCCCAGGTGGTCAACACTTCCGGGGCGCTTCAGGGCGGGTTGATCGCCACGCTCGTCGACGTGGCGGGTGGACAGTTCGGACTGGATTATCTGCCGCCGGGCACCACGATGACGACCGCCGACCTGTTCGTCCGCTACCTGCGGCCAGTCCGGCAGGGCTCGGCATTCGCCGTGCCGCGGATGCTGCGGTCCGGCCGGCGGGCGATGGTCATGCAAGTCGACATATACGGCGACGGCGACGACGATCTCCTCGCGACGGCGACCGTAAACTTCGCTGTGATCAACGGAGCGACACCGAAGCTCCCCACCTGGCCCGACGCTTGAGCGGTCCGGGGCGGCCGCAAGGCCGGGTACACCTCGGCGCACAGAAGTGGTAACGTCATTACCGCCTACAGAGAACCCCAGACTTCTTCAAGGAGATCGCCATGCCGTCTCGCGAACTTTCCTTCCCCGTGTTCGACGCGGACAACCACATGTACGAGCCTCAGGAGGCGCTGACCAAGTTCCTCCCGGACAAGCGCAAGAACGTGATCGACTACGTGCAGGTTCGTGGTCGCACCAAGATCGTCGTGCGTGGCCACATCAGCGAATACATCCCCAACCCGACGTTCGAAGTGGTGGCCCGGCCGGGTGCGCAGGAGGAGTACTTCCGCCACGGCAGCGGCGGCAAGAGCTACCGCGAGGTGCTGGGCGAGCCGATGAAGGCCATCCCCGCGTTCCGCGAACCGGGCCCACGGCTGGAGGTCATGGACGAGCTCGGCATTGACTACGCCCTGATGTTTCCGACGCTGGCCAGCCTGGTCGAAGAGCGCATGAAAGACGACCCGGAGATGACCCACGACGTCATCCACGCGCTCAACGAATGGATGCACGAGACCTGGTCGTTCAACTACAAGGACCGCATCTTCGCCACCCCGGTGATCACCCTGCCCATCGTCGACCGGGCGCTGGAAGAACTTCAGTGGTGCCTGGAGCGGGGCGCCCGCACCGTGCTGGTCCGCCCGGCGCCGGTGCCCGGCTACCGCGGCAGCCGGTCGTTCGGCCTCGAGGAATTCGACCCGTTCTGGCAGGCCTGCATCAAAGCCGAGATCCCGGTCTCGATGCACGCCTCCGACAGCGGATACGCCGAGTTGCTGAACGTGTGGGAACCCGGTGACGAGTTCCTGCCCTTCAAACCGACCGCCTTCCGGTCGCTGGCGACGGGCCATCGGCCGATCGAAGACGCGATGGGAGCGTTGGTCTGCCACGGGGCGCTGTCCCGTAACCCCGAGTTGCGCATCCTGTCCATCGAAAACGGCGCGGACTGGGTGCCGAACCTGTTCAAGGGCCTCAAGGGCGTCTACAAGAAGATGCCGAACGCGTTCAGCGAGGACCCGATCGAGGCGTTCAAGCGTTGCGTGTACATCACCCCGTTCTGGGAGGACCGGTTCAGCGAAATCGTCAAGATGGTGGGCACCGACCGGGTGATGTTCGGATCCGACTGGCCGCACCCCGAGGGCCTGAAGGACCCCATCACCTTCGTCGACGAGCTCAAGGACTTCGACCAGGAAGACGTCGAAAAGATCATGGGCGGCAACCTGATGAAGGTGATGAAGGTTTCCGCTCCCGCGAAGAAACCAGTCTCAGCCTGATCGGAAATCGGGTCAGTCGGCACCGCTCCCGGGCGGCAACGCCGCATCCCGAGCAAACACGGGATCAGGCGTTTTCCGGCTTCGTGTGCCGGACGGCGATCTGGTCGACCCTTCGGCCGAACAGATCGCCGTCCGGCCGCCCGCATCTCGCCGGTCCACAACCTGAGGTGGCCTACCGCGCCTTCCAGCAAAGGAGCCGGCACCCGAGCTCTGTGGCCGTTAGCAAACTGTTGCATTGGGAACCTGACACGCGTTGATAATCTGATTGACGGCGTATGACGAATCCGTCGGCGCGTTGACCTGGTTTTTCGATTCGGAGGGACGGCCATATGGTGGCCGAGAAGGACTGGGACAAGACCGTGGGCGCGGCCGACGACGTGCGGCGCACCTTCGAGAACGTCCCCGCACTGCTGGTCGGCCTGGAGGGGCCCGATCACCGCTTTGTCGCGGTCAACGCGGCTTACCGCGCACTCAGTACGGCACTTGACCCCATCGGGCTGCTTGCGCGGGAGGTTTTTCCCGAGCTGGAGAGCCAGCAGATCTTCCAGATGTTCGACCAGGTGTATCAAACGGGCGAGCCACAGTCGGGCGCAGAGTGGCGGGTGCAGGCTGACTTCGACGGCTCGGGGGGAGCACAGGAACATTTCTTCGACTTTGTCGTCTCACCCCGCCGCCGGGAAGACGGAACGATCGAGGGCATCCAGCTCCTCTTTGAGGACGTCACACAACGGGTGGTGGCCCGGCTGGCCACCGAGGCGCGCATGGAGGAGCTGTCCGAGCGGTACCGCAACGTCCGCGACTCAGCCATCGTCATGCAGCAGGCATTGCTGGCACCTTCCGTGCCGGTCGTTCCCGGCGCCGACATCGCCGCGGAGTACCTCGTCGCCGCGGAGGACACCGCGGCCGGTGGCGACTGGTTCGACGCGATAGCCCTCGGGGATCGATTGGTTCTAGTCGTCGGCGATGTCGTCGGCCATGGCGTCGAAGCCGCGGCGGTGATGTCGCAGTTGCGCACCGCCCTGCGGATGCGGATCTCGATGGGCGACACCATCGTCGAAGCGCTCGAGGCAGTCGATCGCTTCCGTGAGCACGTGCCCGGGTCGAAGTCGGCCACCTTGTGTGTCGGTTCGCTCGACTTCGCCACGGGCGAATTTCAGTACTGCACCGCCGGACACCCGCCGCCGCTGCTGCTGAGCGCCGACGGGAAGTCGCGGTATGCGGAGCCGTCCGGGGCCGGTCCGCTCGGCAGCGGCACCGGATTCCCGGTGCGCACCGAGGTCCTCGATGTGGGCGACTCGGTCCTGCTGTACTCCGACGGCCTGATCGAGCGTCCCGGGCGGCCCCTTCAGGCCAGCACCGCAGAATTCGCCGACTTGGCCGCGAAGATCGCCGGTGGCGGTCGCGGCTTTGTCATAGACGCTCCGTCCCGGCCCATCGACCGGATCTGTTCGGAGACACTGGAATTGCTGCTCCGCTCGTCGGGCTACAACGACGACGTCACATTGCTTGCGGCGCAACGGCGCACACCGCCGCCACCGCTGCACATGACGCTGGATGCGACGATCCACGCGGCACGCGCGATTCGCGCCCGGTTTCGTCAGTGGCTGTCGGAGATCGGCGCCGACCCCGACGACATCTGTGACGTTGTGCATGCGGTCTCGGAGTTCGTCGAAAACGCGGTCGAGCACGGATACGCCACGGATGTTGCAAATGGGCTCGTCGTCGAGGCCGCACTGACCGGCGATGGCAACCTGCACGCCTCGGTGACCGACCACGGAAAGTGGAAGGACTACCGCGAAGGCGGGCGGGGCCGCGGGCGCGGACTTGCGATGGCCGAGGCCTTGGTGTCCGAGGCGCGGGTCGCGCATGGTGCCCGGGGGACGACGTCCAGTCTTACGCACCGCCTGTCGCGACCGGCGAACTTCGTCACCGACACGATGATCGGCCGGGCAATCTACCAGCGGCCGGTCAACTCCGAATTCGTCTCGCTGATCAGCGATGACGGCCGCATCGTCGTCAGCGGCGACGTCGATTCCAGCACCGCAGCTACCCTGGACCGCCAGATCGCGGTCGAAAGCCGTTCCGGTATTGCACCTTTGACGATCGACCTCAGCGGAGTCACCCACCTCGGATCGGCCGGCGTCAGCGCGCTGGCCGCGGCCCGCGACCGGGCGCGCCTACAGGGCGGCGAGTGTGTGCTGATAGCCCCCCCGGGGAGCCCGGCGCATCATGTCTTGTCACTCGTACAGATGCCCGTTGCCAGCGGCGACACCGAGAACGTCTTCGCCGAAGACTAGGTCAGCCCGCCCGGCCGTGCCGCACCTGATTGAACGGCACCCCGCGGTCGGCGGCGTATTCGCGCGGGAACCCCAGCACCCGCTCACCGATGACGTTGCGGGCCATTTCCGTGGTGCCGCCGCCGATGGCGACGGTCTGGCGGGACAGGTATCGCAGTCCGGTCTCCAGTCCTTGGCCGATCTCCCCCACCACGCCGGCGGCTCCGGAAATCGCCAGCGCCGTGTCCATATCCAGCGTCACGGTCTCGGAGTGGAACAGCCTGATGAGCGTGCCGGCGGCCGGTGGCAACACCCCATCCCTGACACTGCGGTACACGTGATCGATCAGTTGCTCGGCCACCGCGCGCTGCACCAGCACCCGGCCGGCGATCTCCTGCACGCGTTCGTTGTCGGCCTGCCCCGTTTTTTCCGCAAGCCCAACGTAATCAACGGGATTCGCGTTGCCACCCTCGCTGCCGCTGCCGCTGGCGAACTCCGAGCCCTGCCCGACCGCCCGGCGTTCGTGATACAGCTGCCGCGACGCCACCGCCCAGCCGCGATTGACCTCGCCGACAACGGCGTCATCGCCGACGTCCACCCCGTCCAGGAACTCTTCGCAGAACTCGGTGGAACCGCTCAGCATGGTGATGTGGCGCAATGTGATTCCCGGATGATCGATCGGGACCAGGAACATGGTCAGCCCTTCGTGCTTGGGCACGTCCCAGTCGGTGCGGGCCAGGCACAGTCCGTAGTCCGCGGCGAACGCACTGGTGCTCCAGGTCTTGGCGCCGTTGATAATCCACCGGTCACCCCGCCGCTCGGCCCGGGTGATGACACCGGCCAGATCCGATCCGCCGCTGGGTTCGCTCAACAGCTGCACCAGCACCTCATCGCCGCGCAGGGCGGCGGCGACGTGCCGCTTCTTCTGGTCCTCCGTGCCGGTGTCGAGCAGCGTGGCGCAGCAGATGGTGAACGTGGGGATGTTGAGGATCAGCGGCATCTCGTAGGTGAGGCTTTCGGAGTCGAACGCCTTCTGGTATTCGTAATCCAGGCCCCGGCCGCCGTACTCGCGCGGGAAGCAGATGCCGGCGAATCCCCCTTCATAGAGCCGCTTTTGCAGTTCTCGGGCCCTTTTCCAGGATCGTTCGGCGTCGCGCGGCGCGGGCGGCGGCGACTCCGGGTTGATGGCAGGCATGTTGTCCGCCAACCACACTCGCGCCCGAGCGGCAAACTCGGCAACCGATTCGGTGCCGGATGCGGCGGGCGTCATCTGGTGCCCGACATCGAACGGCTCGCCCTCTCCGCCTCGTACACGCGACGGTTGTGCTCCTCGGGCGTGCCGAACATGGAGCGGTACAACGTGACCCGCCTCAGGTAGAGGTGCAGGTCGTGCTCCCAGGTGACACCAATTCCGCCGTGCATTTGCACGCAGGCCTGAACGATCCGGCCGGCCATCTCGCCGACGTAGGACTTGGCGACGCTGGCCGACCAGCCCACCGTGGGTGAGCGCGCGGCGACGTCGGCAACCGCCGCGGACGTGGTGGCACGGCACGCTTCCAGCCACAGCTTCATATCGGCGAACCCGTGCTTGAGGGCCTGGTACGACGCCAGCGGACGGCCGAATGTGTGCCGGTCCAGCGCCCATTGAACGGTGAAGTCGAACACCGTTTGCAGGATGCCGACCACCTCGGCGCACTGCAGCACCTGGGCGATTTGGCTCTGCCGCTCGATCAGCGCTGCGGTATCGGCTGCGCTGCCGACGACCGCGGACCGCTCCACGACCACGCCGTCGAATTGCACCCGCGCGTACTGCTTGATCAGGTCGACTGACTGCTGCGGCGCTATCCCGACGCCCGGCGCGTCCGTCGGGACGAGGAACTGACGAATCTCGTCACCACATCGCGCCACCACCAGCAGCACCGCACTCTGGGCGCCGGCTTCGACGCGGTCCTTGGTGCCGTCGATCCGGAAGCCGGTATCGGTCTGGGTGGCGGTCACCGACGGATCCAGCGGAGCCCACCCCCGGCCGGGCTCGGAAACCGCCCACGACGCCACCGTTTCACCGGACATCAGCGCCTCGATGGTGGCGGCGTGCGACTGCGGGTCTGCGCAGTCGACGAGCGCCGCGAGCACGACGCTGACCGGGTACAACGGCCCGGGCGCCACCGTCTTGCCGATTTGTTCGGCGACCATTGCCAGATCCTTGACACCGCTGCCCGAGACGCTCCCGCCGCCCAAATCCTCCGGAACGAGCAGAGCCGTCCACCCGAGCTCAGCGGCACGCTGCCACCATGCCGGGTCGAAGGACACTCCCTCGGCATGCAGTTCCCGGACGCGGCCCAGCGGCGCTTCTTTTTGCAGAAAGGCTTGGGTTGTCGAGGCGAATAGTATCTTTTCGGGAGAGTCGACAGCGGTCATGATGCCGGGACGTTCCGTGGCATCGGGTCGCCGCTGCCACGGATGCAGGGGAGAAGGTTTGGGTGGTTGGTCATCCGCCTGATCGGCCCTCGTCGGAGTTCGCTGGAGACTCTGATGTTAGCAATGAGCGATACGGTAAGAGATACCGGAGTTCAGTCGATAATGATGTTGACGGACGGTAAACGCGATGGCTGAGGCTAAAGAACCGCCGGAGGATCCGGACACATCGAACGCCGACGCGATGGCGTTGGTCGAAGAAGCTGAGGCAGAAGCTGCCGCAGCCGAGGCAATGGCCGCCGCCGCACAGGCACGCGCGCACGCCGCCCGGGTGCGACGTGAAGCGCTGGGCCTGCCCGACCCCGCCGAGGATTACGGTGACGAAGAGGAGTACGGCGAGGATTACGACGAGTCGGATGACGAGGAGTACGACGAAGGTTACGACGAGTCCGATGACGAGGAGTCGGTAGCAGAGCCGACCAGGTGGCGACGCTGGATGCCGTCGCTTTACACGATTGCCGCGCTGGCCGCGGTCATCATCATCTGCGCGTTCGCCGGGCTCAGCGCATGCATGGTGCGCCAGCATCGCGAGGCCACCGAGCAGCGCCAGCGGGAAGCGGCTTTCGTCGGCGGCGCCAAGCAAGGCGTCATCAACATGATCTCTTTGGACTACAACAAAGCCAAAGAAGACGTCCAGCGCGTGATCGACGGCTCCACCGGTCAATTCAAAGACGACTTCCAGCAGCGGGCCAACGATGTCATATCGGTTGTCACGCAGTCGAAAGCGGTGACCGAAGGAACCGTGAACGCGGCCGCTCTCGAGTCCATCGACGAAAATTCGGCAGTGGTGTTGGTGTCGGCGACATCACAGATCACCAATTCCCCACCCGGGAAGGACGAACCACCACGAATGTGGCGGCTCCGAGTGACCGTTGCCGAAGTCGGCGGGCAGTACAAGATGTCGAAAGTTGAGTACGTAACGTGACCGACGATCTGCACGACATCGATTCGGCCGCAACGGAAGACACGAGCGAGGGCGACGATTCGCTGACCGAAGAGACCCTCGGCGACGAGGCAGAGACCGACTCCCCCGATGAACGGCCGCGACGTGGCCTGCTGCGCGTGCTGCGCAGAATCGTTCCCATAGTCCTGGTCCCGCTCCTGCTGATCTCGGGCGGTGTGGCCACGTGGCTGTACTTCAAGCAGTACCGGCCCGATCAACAGACCGACGCCGGCGTCTCGCGGGCGGTGGCCAGCGCGGCGTCTGACGGAACGACGGCGTTGCTGTCATATTCGTCCGACTCACTCGACAAGGACTTCGCCGCCGCCAGGTCGCACCTCGCCGGGGACTTCCTGTCCTATTATGACCAATTCACTCAGCAAAGCGTGGCTCCGGTAGCCAAGCAGAAGTCGATGAAAACCACCGCCCGCGTGACGGGCGCCGCGGTGTCGGAGCTGCATCCCGATTCGGCCGTCGTTCTCGTTTTCGTCGATCAGACCACCACGAGCAAGGACAGCCCCCAGCCGGCCGTCGCGGTTACCAGCGCGCTGGTGCACCTGACCAGGGTCAACGGCAACTGGCTGATCACCAAGTTCACGCCGGTCTAGAACCGCCTACATAGCGAACACGCGGCGAAGCGTCTGCGCGTGCAGGGCCCGGTTTTCCTGGGAGACAACCCAATCCGGTACCAGCGAATCAAAGCCGTTGAATGTGGCTGCAATAACGTGTAATTCGGTGTGGACGTAGGCATGCAGGAGTCGGTTGGCATAGTCGATGGCTTCGTCGCGGCACGGGTCGATCTCGGAGCAGCTGACGAACGTGGGCGGCAGCCCCTCCAGGTTCGCCCGGTGCGCGGGGACGTGTTGACCGCTCGCCGTCGCGTGGCCGAGGTAATGGCTCCACGCCCGGCTGACAGCGGGACCGTTGAGGCCCGGCGTGCGCTGAAACTCGCGTCGCGACTGCGTGGCGTCGGAATCGAGCATCGGCTGGTGCAGGATCTGCACCAGGATCTGCGGGCCCTCCTCGTCGAACATGCGCTGGGTCAGGCCCGCGATCAGTGCCGCACCCGCGTCCCGGCCCATCACCGCGATTCGCCCGGCATCGGCGTCCAGTCCGGCGCAGTTCTCGACGGCGTAGCGGAAGGCCGCTTCGACGTCGTCCAGTGCCGCCGGACATGGATTGTCGGGCGCCAGCCGGTAGTCGACCGATACCAGTAGGCAGCCGGCGGCACGGGCCAGCTCCACGCAATGCGCGTGATCGGTGTCCAGGTTTCCGGTCACGAAGCCACCGCCGTGGGCGTAGATCACCAGGGGTGCCGGGGATTCGGTCCGGCCGCGATACAGCCGTAAGCCGAGCTGCCGGCCGTCCGGACCGACGATGGATCGCGATTCGACGGTGACGCCGTCGGTGTCGACCGCCGCGGCCCGCTGGGCGGCCAACAGGTTCGCGCGTTCCCGCTCGGAGGACAGCGTCTCGGCGCGGAATTCGACGATGCCCAACTCGATCGCAGCCTCCCGAAGCACCGGGTCGATGCGATTGAGGCCCTGCGGCCGTGTCAGATTCGTTTGTGTCATATCCTCTCATCTTCCGGGCTCATCGTGCGGGCTCGGCTCCAGGCCCAGCACGGGGCCGGGCGGGAAGCCCCCTTCAAGGTAGACCTGCGATTCCATGTGGTGAAAGATGCGGTACCCCTCGCCACGAGGCGTCAGCAGCCAGGTGGCAGCTCGTCGAGGGCGCAACGAATCGCCGCTTGGGCACCCGCTGATCACCGCCCCGTCGACAAGCGCCCTATCAATCCCAAAATCAATACTGTGCCCGTTACGGTAACCACTACAACCCGTTGGGCTTCGTTGCTATTTATATTATGATAGCGATATTCCCCTCGGTACGAACCCGCTTTACCGGCTGCTCAGGAGGAGCGCTGATGACGCTCAGCACCGACCACTCGGATCCCAGTGGCCAGCCCGTGGCCCTCGACCTCACCGGTGAAACCAGTCCCTATCCGTTCTTCGAATACATGCGGCGCACCGATCCGGTCTGGCACGGTTCGCTGGCGGACCACTCCCAGATGCCGGAGGAGCTGCGGCCCAACGACGAGTGGGTCTTGTTCGGTTACGACGCCCTATTCCAGGCGTTCCGCGACGACCGCGTCTTCACTTCGGCGAAATACGACAAGTCCATCGGATTGGTGATGGGTCACACCATCCTGGCGATGGGCGGCAAGGAACACCACGACCACCGCAGCCTGGTGGCCAAGGCTTTCCGAGCCACCGCGCTGGAACGCTGGGAGCCGTCGGTCATCGGGCCGGTCTGCGATCAGCTGATCGACGAAATCAAAAACGACGGTCACGGCGACCTGGTAAAGGCGCTGACATTCGAGTTTCCGACGAGGATCATCTCCGTACTGCTCGGACTGCCCCATGAGGATCTCGACCTCTTCCGGAGGCTGTCGCTTGACCTCATCTCGATTCCGACCGACATCATGGCCGGGCTGAACGCGGCGGCAGAGCTGCACGGTTACTTCCTCGACCAGGTCGAGCAACGGCGCCGCAAACCCACCGACGACATCATCGGCGACCTGTTCGCCGCCGAGATCGACGGCGAGAAGCTCACCGACGAGGCCATCATCGCGTTCTTGCGGCTGCTGCTGCCGGCCGGGCTGGAGACCACCTATCGCTCGTCGGGCAACCTGCTGTACCTGCTGCTGACCCATCCCGAGCAGCTGGCGATGGTCCAGCAGGACCGGTCACTGATCCCGGCCGCGATCGAAGAGGGCCTCCGGGTTGAAACGCCACTGACGATGGTCATGCGGACCACCACCCAAGATATCGAGATAGACGGCAAGACAATCCCGGCCGACGCACAGGTCGACATGTGTATGGGCTCGGCCAACCGCGACGAAAGCCGTTGGCCCGACCCCAATAGGTTCGACATCCACCGCCCCCGCCACGCCCACATCGCGTTCGCGGCCGGTATCCACATGTGCCTCGGCATGCACCTGGCACGGCTGGAAACGCGGGTCATGTTGAACAGCCTGTTCGACCGGGTCAAGGATCTGGCGTTTGTGCCCGACGACGGTACCGGCGAAGAGTCCAAGATCGTCGGCCTGACCTTCCGGTCGCCGAACAAGCTTCCGGTCACGTTCGCCCCAGCCGTATGAGAAGCCGCGCGGCGATCCTGCACGACGTCGGCGGGCCGTGGTCTGTCGAGGAATTCGAGCTGGACCCGCCCCGCGCCGGCGAAGTGTTGGTGCAAATGGCCGCCGCCGGGTTGTGCCATTCCGACGACCACATACTCAAAGGCGACATGTCGGCGCCTAACGAGGTGATGCGTTCCCTCGGGCTGCCGACCATGTTCCCGACGATCGGCGGCCACGAGGGTTCCGGCATCGTGCGTGAAGTCGGCGGCGGCGTCACCGATTTCGCGCCGGGCGATCACGTGGTGATGTCGTTCGTCGCCGTGTGCGGTCAGTGCCGCTGGTGTGCAAGCGGAATCGAGTACCTCTGCGACGTCGGCATCGGCACCATGGTCCCGGGAATGCCCACCGACGGCACATTCCGCCACCACACCGCCGACGGCCGGAAACTGGGCCACATCGCCAAGGTCGGCGCCTTCGCCGAACACACCGTGGTATCGACGAACTCGCTCGTGAAGATCGAGCCGCACCTGCCGCTGGCGCCGAGCGCGCTGCTGTCGTGCGCCATCCCGACCGGCTACGGTTCCGTCGCAAACCGATCCAACATGCGCGCCGGCGATACCGTCGTCGTGATCGGTGTCGGTGGGATCGGCACGGGCGCGATCCAGGGCGCCCGGATCAACGGCGCCGCGCAAATCGTCGCCGTCGATCCCGTTGACTTCAAACAGAAATCGGCATTGCAGTTCGGCGCGACGCACAGCGTCGCGACAATCGCCGAGGCGCTTGACCTGGTACGCGGTCTGACCTACGGGGTGATGGCCGACGCTGTGGTGGTCTCGCCGTCCTTGATCACCGCCGACGATGTTCGCGACGCGGTGCAGCTCACCCGCAAGGGCGGGACCTGCGTGCTCACCGGCATGACCTCGCAGTTGACCCGGTCGGTCAAGATCGACCTGCAGGACTTCATCCTGATGAACAAGACGTTGGCGGGCACCATATTCGGCTCGTGCAATCCGAAGGCGGACATTTCCCGGCTGGCCAGGCTCTACCAGACCGGGCAGCTGCAGCTCGATGAGATGATCACCAGGCGTTACCGCCTCGACGACGTCAACGATGCCTACGACGACCTGCTCAACGGCAAAATCATCAGGGGCATCATCGATTTCGGGATCGACTCGGGCCTCACCTGAGGCCCTTGCGGGCCATCACCCGCAGCAGCTGGCCGTACGCGTCGATCGGGCTGTGCAGCGCCAAGCCGCCGTCGGCGTGCACGATTTGGCCCGTCACCCAAGGCAATTCGAGGACGCCCACGATGGCCCCGGCGACGTCGGTGGCTTCGCCCAGGCGGCCGAACGCTGTCCGCTCGGACAGGCCTTCCACCCAGCCGGGAAGTTGTTCCGGTTTGGCCAGCATCGGCGTCCGCGTGACGCCGGGCCCAACGGCGTTTACCCGGATGCCGTGCACGCCCCATTCCACGGCGGCGACCTTCACCAGCATGTCCACCCCCGCCTTGGACACGCAGTAGGCGCCCATGTCGCGATCTGCGAGGGTGCCGCTGATGCTCGACACCGCAACGATCGAGCCGCCCACCTCGGCGCCCACCATGGCTTGCGCGCCCGCGCGGATGGTCAGCCAGGTGCCGGTGAGGTTGACCGCCAACACCCGTTCCCATTCCGCGGGTGGTTGTTCGAGCAGCATGCCCGAGGCACCGATTCCCGCGCAGGCCACTATCCGGGTGGGCACACCGTGCTCGCGCACGGTCTGTTCCATCGCAGCCGACACCGCGTCGGGATCGCTGACGTCGCAGGCGATATCGGCGCCGGACAGGTCCCACACCACCACGTGGTGACCCGCGTCGCGCAGCCGTGCGGCGACTTCACGCCCGATCCCGGATGCGCCACCGGTCACCAGGGCAGTCATTTCGCGGGCCCGATCAACTCTACGAGTACGCCGTCGGGCGCGGTGATCACCGCCATCGGGACCGTCGTGCCGCCCGGGGCTGGCATGCTGATACGACGGACACCGTCAGCGAAACCCAACGCGGCCAGCGCGGAAAGCGTCTCGTCGACCTCGCGCTGCAGCGATAACAAGAAGAAGCCGTGCCGGGGTCGCCGGGGTGGAGCCGACGCGTCGTCGGCGCCGTCGAAGACCACCAGTTCAACGATGCCGGTGTCGGGTGTCTGCGGATCGCCAAGGAATACCGACCGCAGCCGATCGGTTCTTGCGCCGAAGAGTTCTGGCCAGTCCCCGGTGAAGGTGTGGTTGAACAGTTCGGTGAATCCCAGGCCGTCGCGCCAGAACTCCATCGAGCGTTCGACGTCTGCAGTGCAGATCGCGGCGTGATGAATACCTGGCATAGGCTTCCTCTTCCTTGAGGTTGTCAGAGTGTTTGGCCGGCCCGGACCGCCATTGTCTTGCGATTTTAGAGTGAGTCGTGTGCGCCATTACCTCGGGCGCTCTGACAGCGGCGCTGCCGGACGTCGCACTCTGCGTGGATGATCCTGAGCTGAAAACCGGGAGCATCCGCCATGTCGCGTACGCGTGCAGGCTCATGCCGTTTTGTGGGCCTGCCGCCCGTCGGCGCGAGGTGTCTATTTGCGGCAGTTCGGCGGTGGTAGCTCACCTACTGCGCAGGGCCCGTCAGTTGCCGGCGATCCAGGCCGCTTCCTCGCCGGGCTCGGGCAGGACACGCCCGCCTTCGACGGCGAAACTGGCCGGGCTGCTCTCAAAGACCACGAGGACCCGCTCGGCGGGCACGCCCGCTATCCGGGTCACGGCGCCGGCGATTTCGGTGGCAAGGCGCGTGACCTCGGTTTTGGGGTGACCCTGGCGGATCCAGCCGCTGACGAGCACTGGGCTGGCCGGCACCCCGTCGGTGTAGACGCTGTCGGCGGGCAGTTCGTGAAAAACCACGTTGACATAGGTACTCGGGACGTGATTGATCTCCGAGTGGATGGTCGCAATCTCACCCGCGAGCGCCTTCTTGGTCTGAGCGGACAACGTGGATTCTGTTGTTGTGCAGGCATAGATAGGCACGTTTACTCCTTCTGGGTACGGCGCGGTTCACCCGGTTTGATACGTCACTGAAAGACGTATTTGTCCACCGCCTTCTCGTCCCACTCGAGACCAAGGCCGGGTCCTCGGGGAACTACTTTGCCTTTGTCGGGCAGCAAGGGCTCGGTTAAGACGGCCCCGGCCAGGTCGAGATACTCACACCAGGATGCGGTTGGTGAGCAGGCCATCGTGTGCGCGCTTGCCTCGATGTAGCTATGACTCGACAACGGCAGGGAAGCCGCCTCGGCCTGCCCCGCAGCGGAGATCCAGCCGGTGACACCACCGATCTTCACGATGTCGACCATCGCCAGATCGCTGGCTTTGGCAGCAATGGCGTTTGCCATCCCGCGGGGGAACCACCAGTTCTCGCCGGTTTGGATGGGAACCGGGCGAACGGCCTCACGAACGACGCGGTGGCCGTGCAGATCCTCGGCGCCAACCGGTTCTTCCACCCAGGCCAGGTCAAACTCTTTCAGCCGCAAGATGAGGTCGATGGCGCCTGCTGTCGTCTGCGACTGATTGAGGTCGACCATCAACCCGCGCTTGGGTCCGATCAGCTTCCGGACGGCAGCGACGGTTGCGACTTCATCGGCCACCTCGCCGGCGCCGAGCTTGATCTTGATCGCGTCAAACCCGCTTTCTACCGACGCCTCGAGCAAGGGGAGGTCGGTCTTGATGTCCACCAGCCCGTAGCTGTCGTAGGCAACGAGCGGCTTGACCTCGCCACCGAGCAGCACCGCGACGGGAAGATCGGCCGCCCGTCCAAGCGCATCCCACAGCGCCTGATCGAGCGCACCGATGGCCATGCCGACCACTCCCTGCATGCCCATCAACTTCAACTGCTTATCAAGCTGTCGCATGCGCTCGCGCGGTGAAACCGGCTGTCCGACCAGCGCGGGTGCAACGTCGCGGAGGAACTGCACGAGCGTGCGCAACATGAGGGGCGTGTAGGCGAAGGCATAACTACGCCCGACAATCCCCTCGTTTGTTTGGACGTCAACAAGGACCAGCGGCGCAGCGGGAACGTCACCCGCCGCGGTGCGGAGCGGCCTTGACATTGGCACCAGCACCGCGCGCGCCGCAATTGAATCGATGGTGAGCTTGTGAAACATAGATCGCTACGACCTTGCCTTCGCTCGGACTGGCCAAGTCCCCGTTACTGAGATTCGCTTATGACAGCTATCCCAGATGCGCGGCCTGCGCTTTGGTCGGCACGACGATCACGGTGGGCCCGTCGGCCTTCAGCGCGGCATTGAATTCGTGGGCTAATTTTTCGCAGCTGTCGACGTTGACCGCGCGGCACCCGAAACCTGTTGCGAGCGAGGCGATGTCGAGGCCTGGCAAGTCAAGCGCCGGCACGCCGGGCGTCTTTTCCAATACCGCGAACGACTTCAGGATCGAGTATTCGCCGTTGCGCATCGCGACGAACACGATCGGTAGCCGGTGTTGGGCGGCGGTGTAGAGCGCCTGCACCGAGTATTGGAACGACCCGTCGCCGATGGTGGCGAGGACGTGGCGCTTGACGCCACGGGCGCGGTCTCCCAGGGCAACGCCCACCGCCGCGGGCAACCCCCAGCCGATACCGCCGCTGGCAGTGGCGAAAAACGACGCCGGCCGGGTGCTGGGCAGGAATCGCAGTTGTTGGGCCATCGTCGACGTCGATTCGGTGACCAACGGCGAATCGGCGGGCGTGACGGTTTTCAAGGTGGACCACACCGCATCCGGCTCCAGTGGTGCCGACCCGGTCACGTCAACCGCGGAGGTGGGCACTTGTCTAGTCGGGACCGCCCGGTCGCTGTGATCATCGACCATGTCCACCAGTTGCTCCAACGCCAGCAGGGTGTCCCCCAGCACGCTGTCACCAACGGGCGCCGCACCAGTCAGTCCCGGATCGGCGGTGATCTGCAGCAGTTCGGTGCCCTCGGGCAGGTACTCGCCAGCCACGTAAGGGTAGTACCGGAAGACCTGCGCCCCGATCACCACAACCAGGTCATGACCCCGCAGCACCTCGGTGATACCGGCGATGGTCATCGGCAGCTGCCCCTGATACAGACGGTGATCCTCGGGGAACGATGCCCGGTCGGGCAGCGGGCCGGCGTACACCGGCGCCCCGACCTTCTCCGCAAATGCCACACCGGCATCCCAGGCCCCGGCGCGATCGACCTCAGGCCCGAACACCAGCAGTGGCCGCTGCGCACCGTTGATGCGCTGGGCGAATCCACGCAGCCGCTCGGCATCCGGGCTGACCCGGTGGCTCACCGTACGTACCACCGCCGGGCCCAACGCCGGTTTCTCCCAGTCGTCAAGCGGGATGGACACAAACACCGGGCCGGCCGGTGGCTGCAGCGCGACCGCGTAGGCGCGCATGATCGCCGCTGGCACGTCCTCGGCGCGCTTGGGCTCATACGCCCACTTCACCCACGGCTGCGGAAACACAGTTTCGTCCTTGTTGGTCAGATATGGCTCGCACAACACCATTTCGCGGGTCTGCTGACCGGCCGTGA
>NZ_JBKQOI010000320.1:0-9598 GCF_052145595.1 Mycobacterium sp.
GGCAGGTGCTTGAGGCCGCCGACGAAGGTCGTGGCCATCAACTCCGGCGCACCCGCCAGCTCGATCGACTTGATCCGCGGGACCAGCTCGGAGAAGAAGCTGTTGATCTCCATCCGCGCCAAAGCGGCGCCCAGGCAGAAGTGCACACCGTAGCCAAACGACAGGTGCTTGTTCGGGTCCCGCCCGACGTCGAAGCGGAAAGGATCCTTGAACACGTCCTCGTCCCGGTTGGCCGAAACATACGACAGCAGAACGGATTCGCCCTTGGCGATCGGCACGCCGCGCACCTCAGTGTCGGCCTGGGCGGTGCGCATGAACTCCTTGACCGGCACCACCCAGCGGATCATCTCCTCCACCGCGGTGCCCATCAGGGTGATGTCCTTTTGCAGCCTCGCCAGCTCGCCGGGGTTCTCCACCAGCGCCAGCATGCCGCCTGCGATCCCGGCGCTGGTGGTGTCGTGGCCCGCGCTGGCCACGATCACGTAGTAGGACGCGGTGTCCATGTCGGACAACGGCTCGCCATTGATCGTGGCGTTGGCGATCGCCGAGGCCAGGTCCTCGGTCGGGCGCTCGCGGCGCGACGCGGTGAGCGCGGCGAAGTAGTTGAAGAAGTCCAGCAACACGGCGAGCATGTCCTCGGCGGAGTCACCCCGCTGGAACTCGGTATCGTCGCCGCCGAACATCTCCTGGGTGAGCTTGAGCATCCGCGGGAAGTCCGACTCCGGCAGGCCCAGCAACGACAGGATCACATATAGCGGGTAGTTGACGGCGACCTCCTGGACGAAGTCGCACTCGGGGCCCTTCTCGACCATCTTGTCGACGTAGATCTTGGCCAGCTCGTCGACGCGACACTTCAAGTCGCGCATCACCTTCGGCCGGAACCAGTCGGCGCCGATCTTGCGCATGTCGCGGTGGTGGGGGTCGTCCATGTGGATTAGCGTGCGCAGGCCGATGCCTGCCTCCATTTGGGCGCGCAGCACGTCTTCGGCCTCGGCGACCATCAATAGTGGGCGCGGATCGTTGGTGAACAGGTCGTTCTGCCGCTCGATATCCATCACGTCGGCATGCTTGGTGACCGCCCAAAACGGCTTGTAACCCTCGACGTCGACCCAGGACACCGGGGCGTGGGTGCGCACGTGAGCCAGCGCCTCGTGCAGCCGCGTTTCGTCGGCGTAGGTCTGGGGGTCGGCCAGAACCCGAGCGGCCTCGTCCATGATCCGGGTGCTCATGCGGTCTCCTAGGGTGCGGTTGCGAATTGAGGGGTGTCAGCTTCTGGCTGTGGGCGACGATAGCCGCGCTGGTTGATGTTCCATTCGATCCACCCGACGCCGCTGCGGCCGTCGGCGGTGCGGAAATCGGCAAGAGCGTGGGGGAAGTGCGCGACCCGACCGTCGGCGCAGATGAGCAGATTCGACACTCTGCGACACCTCCCGAAATGTGGAACGATACCGTTCCAGACTATGACGTACGGCACGGATGGGTCAAGATGTCCTTATGACTGTCGCGGGTCGCACCTACGGCGGACTCAGTCCCGAACAGCGTTCACAGGACCGTCGCGAGCGCCTGCTGGATGCCGCCCGCGCGCTGATCGCCGAGGGCGGCGTGGCCCCGCTGACCGTCGATGTGGTGTGCCAGCGCGCGAATCTGAGCAAGCGGTACTTCTACACCGAGTTCGCCACCAAGGACGACTTGCTCGACGCGTGCGCCGAGGACCTGTTCGGCCGGCTGTGGGCCAAGATGCAAGAAGTGCTGGACACCGCTCCACTCGCCGACCGCATCGAGGGGACACTGCGCGCCATCGTGCACACCCTGGCGTCCGACCCCGCCGATGCACGCCTGTATATGGAGTGTCCGGGCTTTGTCCGGCTGCGTGAACGCCAGCAGCGTGCGGTGCGCGAGTTCAGCGAGCAGATGGCCGCTCGCGGCGTGCCCTTCATCGGAAGTCCAAAGCCATCCATCGACCGGGTACTGGCGACACGGGCGCTGGTCGCCGGAACAACCGACCTCATCAGCGCCTGGCTGCATGGCGACATCGAGACCGACGAAGACAGCCTCATCGCCACGCTCACCGCCACCGCCCTCGGAGCAACGGCCACGATCTAGATCTACGATCCGGCACGACGCGGTTAGCTGACTCAAAAGCGTTGCAGCGGAGATGATTTCAAGCTATGGGCACGGTAGCCGTGAGCCGGCCCCATCGGCGGCATCCGAGGGGGTGGTGTCAGATCCGCCGTCGCCGTCCCAGCGCAACAACACGACGATGAACCGGGGCCGGTAGATGCTGACCTGGCGGTACACGTCACCTCCCGCGGAGGTGTCGATGCTGTTGACGTCGTAGGAGATGACAAGCCTGTCGGGCGTCGAGTATTCCGGGTGAACGTGGGCGTTGTAGGTGTAGACGCCGGCGTCGCGATACAGTCCGGAGCTGCCGGACTCGGGTGTCCGGTAGAGCGTGGTCGCGGGCCCGAACGGCCCCGTGGGCGACGGGCCGAATCGGCCGACCAGGCGGTCGCTGAATCCCCTGCCGCCCTGCATCGTGGTGAGCATGTAGATGCCGTCGCGTAATCGGTGTACCGAGAGTTCGGCTGATATGCCGTCGGCCACCCGGACCGAGTCCGACTCCGACGACGACCATCCCAGGCCGGTCCAGTACGAAAAGTCTTGGCGTAGATCAACTCCCGCGACGCGCGCCACGTGCAGATACTTGTCGTCCCCGTGAGCCTCGACGCCGTACACATAGGTCCAGCCGACATCCGGCTGCACCCATTGGCCCCATTGGATGTCGCGTGATCGCGGCAACGGCGTGATCGACGACGGCGCCCCCAGATCGTCGGCATCGAACCGCGCCAGTGACGACCCCACCAAGGCAAAGTCCAGCGGACCCGGCCCGGTCGATCTCCACTCCGTGAGCGGAACCTGCAGCCCCCCACCGGTATACGTCACGGCGCCCAACCAGAACCAGTGCGTGGGATCGGCCGGCGCAATCAGTGCTGCGGGGCGGTCGGCCGTCCCGCCGACGATGGTGGACCAGCGTCCCCCGGTGTCACGGACGACCAACGAATTGTGCAAGAAAGCTGCGTCCGATGACCGGGTGGGAGGAGTGATGGGGCCGAGAAACGTGTCCGAGAACGCGAAGATCTCCCGCCCGTCGGGCAGCGGCGCCGACCAAGTGGAATCCCCACCCGTCCAACCGCTGCCCGAATTCGCGTAGTCCGTCAGAGCGCTCTCCAGGCAGGTAAGGGGCGCGGACCCGAGAAACACCGGTGTCACTTGGCCGTCGCCGCGCGCCCCCGTGCCCAGGATGAACATGCCCAGCCCGACCGCCGTCATGACCAGGACGACAACGAACAGGCCGGGCCGCCCAGTCGATCGGCTGACTCGCCGGACCGGCCAGAACCGAAGTCGCCGATGGCGACTGAGATGTCCGGTCACCACGATCACACGATAAGGCAGCTTCTCGGCTTCCGGCCGGGAAAGGAACCCTTGCGACCGCGCCCGCGGATGCCGTGCCCCTATCATCGCGGGTTCCCAATAGTTGGGTCGCCAGGTTCCGTTGAGCTAGCTGCGCCTGCGCACCATCCGGTGCTCGAGAGCGCCCAAGGCAGCGTCGCTGAGTTTGCCTAATCCGGCCAACAGAACGATCGCCAGCAGCATCACATCGGTACGTCCGGTGTTCTGGCTGTCGATCAGAAGAAATCCAAGCCCCTTCGACGAGGCAATCAGTTCGGCTGCGACCAGAAACAGCAACGCGTTTACCAGGCCCAATCTGAGCCCGTTCACCAGCTCGGGAGCCGCGGCGGGCAGCATCACCGCCGTCAACAACGAAGCTCCGTGCCGACCATAGGCGCGTCCCACCTCCAGAAGCTGTGCGTCGACGTGCGAGAGTGCCGATGCCGTCGTCGTGTAGATAGGGAAAAACGCACCGATGGCGACGAGCAACAGCTTCGGCGTCTCGTCAATTCCAAACCACAAGAGCAACAACGGCACCCACGCCAGAGAGGGCACGGTACGGAAGGCCACTAGCGTCGGCGCCAACAGCCTGCGCGCCATAACCGATAATCCGACAAGGGAACCGAACGCGAGCGCAGCGGCCGCACCGGCCAGGTAGCCGAGCAGAACCCGCGAAAGGCTCGCCTGTAGGTGGGTCCACAGTTCGCCACGCCGGAGCAATACGCCCAGCGCGGCCACCACGTCGCCGGGCGGCGGCAACTGGCTGGCGGAGAACAAACTCATCGCGGTGACCAGTTGCCAAATCACCATGAGCAGTACCGGGACAGCCAGTCCTGCCAGCGTCGGCGGCAGTTTCGCCAGCGGCGCGGCGCCGGACCTCAAGAGGCCTGCTGCGCGTACTTTGGCTCGATTATCGTGCTCAGGGCGCTGCGGCCAGCTTCGTCGGATTTGATGTCGGCGTCCGCCGCGGCGATCGGCACGATGTTGGTCAACACCGCCCGCTGAGGCTCGCCCGGCTCCGGTTGGATGTCCAATGCCGTTCGCTGCAATTCCTCTTCGGCCACGCTCGGTGTCACCTTCGCCTGCGAAGCCAGCAATGCCGCCAGTTCGTCGGGGTGTGCCTTCGCCCATTTCCGGGCCTCCTCATAGCTGTTAACCACGGACTGGACGACATCCGGATGTGCGGTGCTGAAGTCCTCGCGGACGTTCAATACGCCATAGGAATTGAAATTCGGGTTGCGGTAGAGCAGCCGCGAACCCTGTTGCTGAACCGTTTGCGCCATGAAGGGGTCCAGTCCGGACCAAGCATCGACATCGCCGCGCTCTAGGGCGGTCTTACCGTCGGCATGCTGCAAATTGATGATTTCCACATCGGTTGGCGAAAGTCCTACCTTCGCAAGCGATTGCAAAAGAAAGAAGTACGGATCGGTCCCCTTGGTGACTGCGATCTTCTTTCCTTTGAGGCCGGCCACCGAGTCGACGGTCGAGTTCCTGCCGACAACCAAGGCCGTCCACTCTGGCTTGCTGTACACGTCGATGATCTTGATCGGCGTTCCGTTGGCCCGCGCGACCAATGCGGCTGAACCGGCGGTGGATCCGAAGTCGAGCCCATTGGAGCGTAGGCCCTCGTTGGCTTTGTTACTGCCCGCCGAGAGCACCCAGGTGACGTTGTAACCCCGGCTTTCCAGCAGGCGCTGATCGCGCACCACCAGGCTCAGGGGGTTGTAGTAGGCGTAATCCAGGCGGATGTCCTGCGCCGCTGTCTTGCCGGTGTTCAAACCGCAGGCGGAGCTGGCGGTAAGCGTGGCGACAACCAGAATTGCTCCCAGGTAGCGCTCTTTCAGCACGGTTTCGCCTCCTCGTCGACGGCAGACTGCTCGCGTGCACCGCTGCGTCGGGGTACACCAAGCTCGTCCAACAACTGATCACGCAGCACAGTGATGCGCGGATCGCCGCGGTCCCGCGGCTTGGGA
Organism: Mycobacterium sp.; assembly: GCF_052145595.1. Lineage (GTDB taxonomy): Bacteria > Actinomycetota > Actinomycetes > Mycobacteriales > Mycobacteriaceae > Mycobacterium. The sequence goes on from NZ_JBKQOI010000320.1 coordinate 5,424, forward strand.
ATCGCGACGTCGAACGTCGCGGCAATACTGGCGGCGCCCTTTGTATCGGGGCGTGCATCGGAGCGCAGGATCAGCACTCGGTCAGCGAGAATTACCGCCTCGTCCACGTCGTGCGTCACCAGTAGCGTGGTGGTACCGGCCTCTTGCTGAACCGTGTCGAGCAAGTCCTGCATCCGTAGTCGGGTTAATGCGTCGAGGGCCGCGAGCGGCTCATCGAGCAGCAGGACGCTGGGTCGCCGGGCGAGGGCGCGCGCGAGGCCCGCGCGTTGCGCCATACCACCGGACACTTGCCGGGGGTAGTGCTTGCCGAATTCGTGTAACCCGACGATATCCAACCAATGTTGCACTGCCGCAGAGCCTTTCGATCGTGCAGTGTCGGGCGGCAGTCCAAACTCGACGTTGGTTGCGAGCGATCGCCACGGCAACAATCGAGGTTCTTGGAAGACCATGGCACAGCGTGGGTCGATCCCGCGGACGGCTTTGCCGTCGATCTCAATCCGCCCATCGGTAGGACGGTCGAGACCGGCCGCGGGCCGCAGCAGTGTCGATTTGCCACTGCCCGAAGACCCGAGCAACGCGACTACCTTGCCCGGTTCGATCTCGATATCGACTTCGTGTAGCACGGTGTGTGTTCCGAACGTACGGTTGACACGACGAAGTGACACACATGCCGGCGCGGGATTGGTCGACATCACCCGCGCAGCCTAGGAATCGCGCTTGTGGGCCACCAGGTTTGCCATGATCGTGATTCAAACCCGTGCGGCGCGCCACGAGCGTGACGGGCGTCACTAGCCCAAAGCCACGGTTTCGTTCTTTCTCCGCAGGGATTCTGCGGGTGCTATGGGCTATGGGAATAACTCCTGGGCGGCATCGTCTTTGTAGGTTCGTCGGGCCGCGCAGAAATCTCGGGGAGGCTGTCAGTGATCTGGTCGAACGGGTCAACCGGCCTGACGCACCGATCGGCGCCGGTCACGACGGATGAGGGCTTCGCGCGCGGTGAGCGCAGCGGGTCTGGTGCGACCGCGGCCCTGTTCACCAGCGTGTGCGTTCTCCTCCTGGTGACGGGATGGGCCGCCAACCACTTCGTCGCGTTGATGCCCCTGATCAGCGGTCGCCAGCACCTCAGCGTGGCCACACTCGACGCGATCTTCGGGATCTACGCGGTGGGATTGCTGCCCGGGCTGCTCGTCGGCGGGCGTGCGTCGGATGCGCTCGGGCGCCAGCCGGTGGCGTTGACGGGTTCGACGACTGTTCTGGTCGGCACCGTGGCGATGTTGCTGTCGCAGCAATCCGACGTCTTGCTGGTGGGGCGTTTGATCGTGGGGCTTGGTGTGGGTCTGGCGATGACCTCCTGTACCGCATGGGCCTCTGATCTGAAGGGTCCCGCCGGTGCAGCCGCCGCTGGAGCCGTGTTGATGGCCGGTTTCGCGATCGGCCCATTCGCGCTGCGGGGGTCATCGCCCGGACCGGGCAACCCGGCATTCGGGTGTCGTTCGGGATCGCCGCCGCGCTTGTCGTGGTGGCGATGGTTGTCGCGGTCGTGGCCGTGCAGCGTGCGGGCGTGATCGCGCCGGCGACAGCGGACGACTCCCAGCGGCCGATGCTAGCGCGGCAGGGAAGCGCGCGGGCGTTGAGCTGGGCCATGCCGCTGGCGCCGTGGGTGTTTGCCTCCGCGACACTCGGGTTCGTCACGATCCCCACCCGGCTGCACACCGGCCTCGCGGCTCCCATGGCCGCGGGCACGGCGACGCTGATCGTCAACGGCGTCAGCGGGCTTATTCAAGTGGTCGCCCGCGCGCGTGACTGGGGGCCGCAAGCCGGCACCGCCGGTGCGGTGCTGGCTGCGATCGGCTACGCGGGCACCGCGGTGGCACCGCCGACCATGTCGCTGGCGTTGGGCCTGCCGCTGCTCCTGGTCCTCGGGTGCGGGTCCGGCCTTCTGCTACGCGAGGGCTTGATTGATTTGGAAACCGCGGCACCGCAACACGCGCGCGGTGCCCTCACCGGGGCGTTCTACGCAGTGACTTACGTCGGCTTCGGCCTGCCGCTGATATTGGCCACGGTCGGATCTGCGGTCTCGGTGATGATTCTCGCTGTGATGGCATTGCTGGCGTCAGCAACATCGGTCAGCCGAGCGGTGCGGCTGCGACGAGATAGTCACCGCAAGAAATGATTCGGTGGCAAAGGGCTTCTGACGCCTACGCCGCTGTCTGTGGCGCCCGGCACCGGTGACGGGTAGCGGATTGTTGCTGACCACGCTCAACCCGGCCAGACGGCGCCATGAGCGGATGGCGTTGCGCGTGACCTCCACGATACGGGCCGCCCCGGAGTCCCCGTTTGCCATTCTGTGGGCGCGCAGCGCGTTGCCGGTTACGGCATCCAGCGTGTCCCAGTCGTCGGTATCAACAAGTGTGGTCGATTGGTATGCGGCCCGGACGGCATACAGTTCAGCGCCCGCCAGTGTCTTGCTCACCGTGCGGGCGGCGCGGGCAGCGCTGTTCCAGGCGGCGATCGGCGGAGTCTCGCCGGGGGTGAGCCCGCGATGTAGCTCGGCGATGTCGGTAATCGCCTCGGCCGCGGCGTTCTCGACGTATCGCACCACGCCCCAGGGTGGGCTGGTCAGCAGTTTGGCCACCCAGCTGTGCATGACGGTGTCGGCGACATCGGCGGTTCCCACCGTCAGCCAACCCAGGTCGAGCACCAGCAGGCTGTCTTCCGGCGACAGAAAGCCGTCGGGGCCGGAGAGCAGGTCGTTGCACAACTGAACGAAGGAGGCCAGCGGGCGGGCCGATGTCGCCGGAAAGTCGGTGATCCGCTCGTCGCCGTTGATGTATGAAATGGCGTTCATGGCGCACCCTTTGCCCGATCCCGGCTGATGGGATCCCCTGGCCAGTCTCAGCGGATGGGTGATGCGGTCGTGGTCCATTTCAGTTGCCTTCCATGGTTTTTGGTATTGACGGCCCGGGGTTGTAGCCGGTCAGTCCGCGTCAGGCGGGGGTCTGGGTCAGCGTAATGAAAGAGATGCTATGGCAGGTGAAGTCATGGCGGTTCGCGACACAACGGATAGGACTCATGAAGCACTGCATCCGGTTCCCGCAGCCGGCGGGCCCGGCTCACGGGGGTCGTCGCGCCGCAAGTTCTCTCATCGGCCACATTTGTATTAAATGTGCTCATCACGGTTACCGCACCCTGGGGAGGACCATGACCTACATCGATAGCGACATCGTGGCGATCACGCAACTGGTGAACCTCTACGGGCTGGCGGTCGACAGCCAGCGATGGGGATTATTCGACCGGATCTTTTTCACCGACGTGGATGCCGACTACGGTCCAACATCGCACTGGACCGATCGCGAACAGTTCAAGTCCGACTTCGCGGCGTTTCACGATCCTTTCGATTCCACTCAGCACACCATGTCGACCCACGTGATTCACGTCGACGGCGACCGAGCCCACAGCTTCTGCAACGGCGGCTGGCGCCTGGTCCGCAGGGCCGCCGGCGGCAACCCTCTCTGGGACGGCACCGGCTGGTATGACGACGCGCTGTTGCGCACAACCGCCGGCTGGCGGATCGCCCGCCGGGTCTGCCGCATCACGTGGTGGGCCGGCAACCCGTTCGTCAACGAAGCGATCCCCGGGGTGAAGTTCGAACTGGCCACCACCGTGCTGCGACGCGAAGCTGACGCGGGCCGAGTCGGGATCCTCACCTCGGTACCCAAATAGCGGCGAACACGGGCCCAAGCACGTTCACGCTTAAAGCAGTTCGCGCAACGTCTCGATCAACTTGATCCGCTCGCCTGGCATTGCCGCTATAGGTGCGACGTTCAAGGTGGTCACCCCCGCCTCGCGGAACGCCGCCACGCGTTCCTTGACAAACTCGCGTGTACCGATCAGGTTGACGTCTCTCACCAGCTCGTCGGGTACCACCTTGGCGGCGCCGTCCTTATCGCCGGCCAGGTAAAGCTCTTGGATCCGGTCGGCTTGCGGGCCGTAGCCATACTTGGTGGCCAGGGCGTGGTAGAAGTTCTTGCCCTTGGCGCCCATTCCGCCGATATACAGGGCCAGGTGCGGTTTGACGAATTCCCTTAGCGGCTCGACGTTTTCGCCGATCGCCAGTACCGGGCCGGCAAACACGTCGAGCTCACCCAGATCGGGGTCCCGCCTGGCCCGGCCGG
>NZ_JBKQOI010000321.1:0-21500 GCF_052145595.1 Mycobacterium sp.
GAGACCGCCGGCGCCATTCTGGCGGCGACGTTGGGTGGCGCGGCCTCCGAGCCGATCGCAGTCGCCGGCGAGGCGCCGCCGTGGGTCGGTCCGCTCGACGTGCTGATCGTCGCGGGCGACGACCCCGCCGATCCCGCGCTGGTCACCGCCGCCGCGACCGGGGTGCGGCGCGGTGCGCGCGTTCTCGTGGTGGCACCATACGAGGGTCCACTGCGGGACTCCACCGCTGGTCGCGCCTCGGAGCTCACGCCGCGACTGTGGGTTCCCGACGCGTTCGGATTGTGCCGGTATCTGGCCGCCGGCCTGGCCGCTTTGCAAACCGTGGACCCCAGGCCGAGCATCGATCTGGGGTTGCTCGCCGATGAGCTGGACGCCGAGGCGCTGCGTAACAGCGCCGGCCGCGAGCTGTTCACGAATCCGGCCAAAACGATTGCCGCGCGTATCGCCGATCGCCGGGTCGCGCTGGCCGGCGACTGTGCGGCGACCGTGGCGCTGGCCAGGCATGGCAGTTCGATCCTGCTGCGGCTCGCATACCAGGTGGCCGCCGCCACCGGCCTGACGGACGCGGTGGTGGCGCTGCGCACCGAGCTGTCCGATGGTTTCGGAGATGCACCTTCCTCGGTGGACGCTCTGTTTCACGACGAAGAAATCGACGGACCACTGCCCAAGCGGTTGCGGGTGCTCGCGCTCACGTTGGACGCCGAGCGGACTGTGGTGGCCGCTCGGGTGGCCGGGTTCGACGACGTCGACCTGGTCGTCGCCGAGGATGTGCCCGACGTGCCCGAGGTGGCCGGCGGCCCGGCCGGCCTTGACGGCGTAGTTGGGTCGGGCGGTTCGCGCGCGCGGACCGGTGCCGGGGCCGCGGAGCAGCAACTGGCAGTATTGGCCGTTCGGCTGGAGATGGCCGCGGTTTACATGCGACTGGTGCGGGGATAGATACAAAAGTGGAACTGCTTCGCGGGGCCTTACGGACGTACGCCTGGGGATCGCGCACCGCCCTCGCCGAATTCACCGGGCGTCCGGTTCCGGCGGCTCACCCTGAGGCCGAGCTTTGGTTCGGCGCAAACCCGGGTGACCCGGCCTGGCTGGAAACCGACAAAGGCGAAGTCTCGTTGCTCGACGCGGTCGTCGCCGATCCCGAGGGCCAGCTCGGCCCCGGGTCGCGCGCCCGGTTCGGTGACGTGCTGCCGTTCTTGTTCAAGGTGCTGGCGGCCGACGAGCCGCTGTCACTACAAGCCCACCCCAGCGCCGAGCAGGCGGTCGAGGGTTTCCTGCGTGAGGAGCGGCGGGGCATCCCGGTGTCCTCGCCGGTCCGCAACTACCGCGACACTTCTCACAAGCCCGAGTTGTTGGTGGCGCTGCACTCGTTCGAGGCGCTGGCCGGATTTCGCCAGGCGTCCCGTACCACCGACCTGCTGCGGGCGCTGGCCGTGTCCGACCTCGACCCCTTCATCGATTTGCTTAGCGATCAGTCCGACGCGGACGGTCTGCGTGCGCTGTTCACCACCTGGATCACCGCACCCCAGCCTGACCTCGACGTGCTGGTTCCCGCGGTGCTCGACGGTGCCATCCAGTACGTCAGCTCGGGAGCAACGGAATTCGCGGCCGAAGCCAAGACGGTGCTGGAACTCGGCGAACGCTATCCCGGCGATGCCGGGGTGCTCGCGGCGTTGTTGCTCAACCGCATCAACCTGGCCCCGGGCGAGGCGATCTTCGTGCCGGCCGGCAACTTGCACACCTATCTGCGCGGTTTCGCGGTGGAGGTGATGGCCAACTCCGACAACGTGTTACGCGGAGGCCTCACCCCCAAACACGTCGACGTGCCCGAGCTGCTGCGGGTGCTGGATTTCGCCCCCACCGCCGAGGCGCAGCTGCGGCCGCACGTCCGCCGGGAGGGGTTCGGGCTGGTTTATGAGACCCCGACCGACGAGTTCGCGGTCGCGCTGCTGGCGCTGGAAGATGAGTATCTGGGACACGAGGTCGACGCGTCGTGCAGCCACGAGGGCCCGCAGATTTTGTTGTGCACCGAGGGTTGTACGACGGTGCACGCCAAATCCGGGAAGCTGACGCTGGAACGCGGAATGGCCGCCTGGGTGGCGGCCGACGACGGGCCGATCCGGTTGCTCGCGCGGGATCCCGCCAAGCTGTTCAGGGCGACCGTCGGGTTGTGACGGCTCGCCGCGGGTCTCGTGCGGCCGCGCGGCGCTGCCGGCGCCCACCGAGCCACAGCCGCATGTTGTGCGCGATGGCGCGCCCGATTATCCGCGGGGGAGGGACCATATAGAGGCTGTCGAGCAGTGAGAACCGGCGCAAAAACCATTCGGCGAGAACGGGTTCGGTTTCGGCGGCTCCGAGGAACTGGTCGAACAGCGCACCCGACGGCCGCCACCACCAGGGGATGGGTCCGGCGTCGGCATGGTGGAAGGCGACGTCGCCGATGGCGTTCATCATCCATACCGGGTAGATGGTCCTGGCGGTCGCCCGATTCAGCTTTGCGGCCAGCTCGTCGTCCGGGGCCTGCAGGGCTCGCCGCAGGTTACCGGCCTGCAGTGACGTCATCGTCATGCCCTGGCCGAAGGTGGGGTTGAAGCTGGCCACGGCATCACCGAACGGGACGATCCCGGCCGGGAAGCGCTCCAGCTTGTCGTAGCGGCGCCATCTGCTGGCCGGGAATGCATGGAACGCCGGGTCACCGAGGGGTTCGGCCTGCGCCAGGGCGGTGGAGAAGTGGGCCGGCAGCAGCTCGTCGGCCAGTGCGAGCATCCCAGCGAACGTCGTGGGTGGCTTGGCGCGGGCCACCCCGAAGGTGGTCAGGACCCAGGTGCCGTCCTCGTAGCACAGCATGCCCAACCCCAGCGACCGGTCGTGGGAGGCGCCGGCGACGACCACCTTCTCCGCGATCATGCCTTCGGCTATACGGAATTGGTGGGTCGCGTAGTTGATGCCGATCTCCACGGTCTGTTCGGCCGGGCGCGCATATCCCCACTGCGTCAACCACACCGGCAGCCGGGTGCCCCGACCCGTTGCGTCGACGACGAGGTCGGCGCGCACGAACTCTGGGATCTCTGGGCCGCCGTTTTCGGGGTCGGCGGGATCCAGCAGCACACCGGTCACCCGCTGCCGCGCATCGTCGAACCGCGGCTCCGCGACGGAGCGCCGCACGATCTCGACGTTGTCGATGTCTTGGACCCGTCTTCGCAGCTGCCACTCCAGATGCGGCCGGCTGGGCACGTAAGCGGTGAATTCTTCGCGCAGGGTGTGACCCGTCCCGAGGACATGGCCCGCGGCGCCGAGGTAGATGCAGTCCGGCCGATTCTCCAGCATCGGCACGCCCGCCGCCACCATGTCCTTCAGCAGGCCCGGAAACAGGCCGTCGAACTCCATTGCGCCGCGGGCCATCAGCAGGTGTAAATGCCGGTCCTGCGGGACCGTCGCGCGGTTCGCCGGTGCGCTCGGCAACTCGTCGCGCTCGTAGAGCGTCACCCGGGAATAGCAATCCGACAGCACCCGCGCTGCGCACAATCCGGCGATGCTTCCCCCAACGATCACCGCGCGTTCTCTCGCGGGTTTTCCGGTCCGCGGCATGTCAGCAGACTACCCAGTACTGTGCGGTCCATTAGGTGACGAAACGGCGGGAAAGGGCGGCCGGATGGCCAATCGATGGCGCATGAAGTCGGTCGAACAATCGATCGCCGACACCGACGAGCCAGACACCCGGCTGCGCAAGGAGCTGACCTGGTTGGACCTGGTGGTGTTCGGCGTCGCGGTTGTGATCGGCGCCGGTATCTTCACCGTTACCGCGTCGACTACCGGCGACATCACCGGGCCGGCCATCTGGATTTCGTTTGTGATAGCGGCGGTCACCTGCGCGCTGGCCGCCTTGTGTTACGCGGAATTCGCCTCGACGCTTCCGGTGGCGGGCAGCGCGTACACCTTCTCCTACGCCACCTTCGGGGAATTCCTTGCCTGGATCATCGGCTGGAACCTGCTGCTGGAACTGGCGATCGGCGCGGCGGTCGTAGCCAAAGGCTGGTCGAGCTACCTGGGTAACGTGTTCGGATTCGCCGGTGGCACAACCAACTTCGGATCGGTCAACCTGGACTGGGGCGCGCTGCTGATTGTGGCGGGGGTGGCGACTTTGATCGCCCTGGGCACCAAGTTGTCGTCGAGGTTTTCCGCGGCGATCACCGCCATCAAGGTGTCGGTGGTGCTGTTGGTCGTCGTCGTCGGCGCCTTCTACATCAAGGGCTCGAACTATTCGCCGTTCATTCCCAAGCCCGAATCCGGGCACGAGGCCTCGGGCATCAATCAGTCGGTGCTGTCGCTGCTGACCGGGGCGCACAGCAGCCACTACGGGTGGTACGGCGTATTGGCGGGGGCATCGATCGTGTTCTTCGCGTTCATCGGGTTCGACATCGTCGCCACCATGGCCGAGGAGACCAAGCGGCCGCAGCGCGATGTCCCCAGGGGGATCCTGGCGTCGCTGGCGATCGTGACGGTGCTTTACATCGCGGTCTCGGTCGTGCTGTCCGGCATGGTTTCCTACACGCAGCTCAAGACCGTCCCGGGTCACAAGCCGGCGAACCTGGCCACGGCGTTCACGGCGAACGGGATCCAATGGGCCAGCAAGATCGTCGCCATCGGGGCGCTGGCCGGGTTGACCACTGTGGTGATGGTGCTGATGCTCGGCCAGTGCCGGGTCTTGTTCGCGATGGCGCGCGACGGGCTGTTGCCGCGGGCGTTGGCCAAGACAGGTTCGCGCGGCACCCCCATCCGGATCACCGTGCTGGTTGCGGTGGTGGTGGCGGCGACGGCGTTGGTGTTTCCGATAGCCAAGCTCGAGGAGATGGTCAACGTCGGAACGCTGTTCGCGTTCGTCATGGTGTCAGCCGGCGTCATGGTCCTGCGCCGGACCCGGCCAGACCTGGAGCGGGGATTCCGGGCCCCGTGGGTGCCGTTGCTTCCGATCACCTCGATATGCGCCTGTGTGTGGCTGATGATCAACCTCACCGCACTGACCTGGGTCCGGTTCGGCGTCTGGCTGTTGGCGGGAACCGCGATCTATGTCGGCTACGGGTACCGCCACTCGGTGCAAGGCGGTCGGGATGCCGGGCTGTCCCCGCAGGCTGCCCGGCTGAGAGCCGATCCGAGCCGGCGGTGACATAAAACTCTGGTTTACAAAATGCCATCATATGTCTAGACGCAAGACGTAGAGTGCCGTGTTGTCCAATCTCAGCGTGGTGTGACTCACAAGGAGGTTTGGCATATGACCACAGTGCGACCCCAGGCAAGCCCGGAGCCCGAAGTATCCGGGGCACCCCTCTGGCGGGATAAGAAGCGCCATCTGTGGCTGATGGGACTGATCGCGCCGACGGCGTTGTTCGTGATGCTTCCGATCGTCTGGGGGCTCAACCGACTCGGCTGGCACGCCGCCGCGCAGGTGCCCCTGTGGATCGGGCCGATCCTGGTCTACATCCTGTTGCCGATCCTCGACTTGCGCTTCGGCCCCGACGGTCAGAACCCGCCCGACGAGGTGATGGAACAGCTGGAGAACGACAAGTACTACCGCTACTGCACCTACGTCTACATCCCGTTCCGGTACCTCAGCGTGGTCTTGGCCGCGTATCTGTTCACCGCCTCGAACCTCGGTTGGCTCGGCTTTGACGGCGCCTTGAGTTGGGCAGGAAAGCTGGGCGTGGCGCTGTCGGCCGGCGTCCTCGGTGGCATCGGCATCAACACCGCGCACGAAATGGGGCACAAGAAGGATGCGCTGGAGCGGTGGCTGTCCAAAATCACCCTGGCGCAGACCTGCTACGGGCATTTCTATATCGAGCACAACCGCGGTCACCACGTACGCGTTTCCACCCCGGAGGACCCGGCCTCGGCCCGATTCGGGGAGACGTTCTGGGAGTTCTTGCCGCGCAGCGTTTTCGGCAGCCTGCGCTCGGCGGTCCGGCTGGAGGCGCAGCGGCTGCGCCGGCAGGGAGTCAGCCCGTGGAATCCCAAGACGTATCTGACCAACGACGTGCTCAACGCGTGGCTGATGTCGGTGGTGTTGTGGGGTGTGCTGATCGCGGTCTTCGGCCCGGCGCTGGTCCCGTTCGTGGTCATCCAGGCCGTCTTCGGCTTCAGCCTGCTCGAGGCGGTCAACTACCTGGAGCACTACGGCCTGCTGCGGCAAAAGAACTCGGGTGGCCGCTACGAGCGCTGCGCGCCCGTGCACAGCTGGAACTCCGACCACATCGTCACCAACCTGTTCCTGTACCACCTGCAGCGGCACAGCGATCACCACGCAAACCCGACGCGCCGTTACCAGACGCTGCGCAGCATGGCGGGAGCGCCCAACCTGCCCAGCGGGTACGCGTCGATGATCTCGCTGACGTACTTCCCGCCACTGTGGCGCAAGGTGATGGACCACCGGGTGCTGGAGCACTACGACGGCGACATCACCAGGGCTAACATCCAGCCGCGGCTGCGGGAGAAGATGCTGGTCCGTTACGGGGCCCCCCAAGGGGCCCCAGCGTGACGGCCTCCTACCGGTGCCCGGTCTGCGACTACGTCTACGACGAGGCCAAAGGCGATGCCAGGGAAGGCTTTCCGGCCGGCACGCCGTGGGAACAGATCCCCGACGACTGGTGCTGCCCGGATTGTTCGGTGCGCGAGAAACCAGATTTCACACAGCTTTCGATCAATGCCTAGGGGCAAACAAATGAGTGACTACAAACTGTTTCAGTGCGCTCAGTGCGGCTTCGAGTACGACGAGGCGCTGGGCTGGCCGGAAGACGGCATCGCGCCCGGCACCCGCTGGGACGACATTCCCGATGACTGGAGCTGCCCGGACTGCGGCGCGGCCAAGTCGGACTTCGTGATGGTGGAGGTAGCACGTCCCTGAGCGGCCCAAAAGACGATCCAAAAGACGATAGTGTCGCGCTTGTGAAGCGGATGCCGTACGCGGAGGCGTCGCGCGTCCTGCTGCGTGACTCGGTGTTGGACGCGATGCGGGACTTGCTTTTGACCCGGGACTGGTCGGCGATCACGCTGTCGGAGGTGGCACGCGCCGCGGGCATCAGCCGGCAGACCATTTACAACGAGTTCGGCTCACGGCAGGGTCTGGCGCAGGGTTATGCGCTGCGCCTGGCCGATCGCTTGGTCGATACCGTCCATGCTGCGATCGAGGCCAACGTCGGCAACGTCTACGAAGCGTTTCTGCAGGGTTTTCGTGCCTTCTTCGCGGAGTCGGCGGCAGATCCGTTGGTGATCTCGTTGCTGACCGGTGTCGCCAAGCCCGATCTGCTGCAGATCATCACCACCGACAGCGCGCCCATGATCACCCGGGCGTCGGCGCGGTTGACCTCCGCATTCACCCACAGCTGGGTGGCCGCCAGTGATGAGGACGCGGGCGTGCTGGCGCGCGCCATCGGGAGGCTCTGCTTGAGCTATGTGTCCATGCCGCCGGAGGCCGACCACGACGTCGCGGCGGACCTGGCCCGGCTGATGACGCCGTTCGCGGAGCGTCACGGGGTCGTCAACGTTCCCTGAGCGTTCCCTGGTCTGAGGGGCCGGCGGACCGGCGGCTAGAGTGGCGCAAGAACATACCTAAGCTAAGTACCGCTTGGATCCGGCGAGCCCTCAGAAGGAAGAAGAATGACGACGACCGAAAGTTCGCTGACCGCCGACGTTCGTAACGGCGTCGAGTTCAAGATCGCTGATCTGTCGTTGGCGGAATTCGGACGCAAAGAACTCGACTTGGCCGAATACGAGATGCCCGGCCTGATGTCGCTGCGCCGCGAGTACGCCGAGGTGCAACCGCTCAAGGGGGCCCGCATTTCGGGTTCGCTGCACATGACCGTGCAGACCGCGGTGCTGATCGAGACCCTTACCGCGCTGGGCGCCGAGGTCCGGTGGGCGTCGTGCAACATCTTCTCCACCCAGGACCACGCGGCCGCGGCGGTGGTGGTCGGCAAGCACGGCACCCCAGAGGAGCCCAAGGGCGTACCGGTGTTCGCGTGGAAGGGCGAGACGCTCGAGGAGTATTGGTGGGCCGCCGAGCAGATGCTGACCTGGCCCGACCCCGACAAGCCGGCCAACATGATCCTCGACGACGGCGGTGACGCCACCATGATGGTGCTGCGCGGTGCGCAGTACGAAAGGGCCGGCGTGGTGCCGCCCGCGGAGGAAGACGACTCGGCGGAGTGGAAAGTCTTCTTGAACGTGCTGCGGAACCGCTTCGAGAGCGACAAGAACAAGTGGACCAAGATCGCCGAGTCGGTCAAGGGCGTCACCGAGGAAACCACCACCGGCGTGCTGCGGCTCTACCAATTCGCCGCGGCCGGGGATCTGGCCTTCCCCGCGATCAACGTCAACGACTCGGTGACCAAGTCCAAGTTCGACAACAAGTACGGCACCAGGCACTCCCTGATCGACGGCATCAACCGCGGCACCGACGCGTTGATCGGCGGCAAGAACGTCCTGATCTGTGGCTACGGCGACGTCGGCAAGGGCTGCGCCGAGGCGGCGAAGGGCCAGGGTGCGCGGGTCACCGTGACCGAGATCGACCCAATCAACGCGCTGCAGGCGCTGATGGAGGGCTTCGACGTCAAGACCGTGGACCAGGCTATCGCCGAGGCGGACATCGTCGTCACGGCGACCGGGAACAAGGACATCATCTCGCTGGACCACATGAAGCGGATGAAGGACCACGCCATCCTGGGCAACATCGGTCACTTCGACAACGAGATCCAGATGGCCGCGCTGGAGCGCTCCGGGGCGACGAGGCTGAACATCAAGCCGCAGGTCGACCTGTGGACCTTCGGTGACAGCGGCAAGTCGATCATCGTGCTGTCCGAGGGCCGGCTGCTGAACCTGGGCAACGCCACCGGTCACCCGTCGTTCGTGATGAGCAACAGCTTCGCCAACCAGACGATCGCCCAGATCGAGCTGTGGACCAAGAACGACGAGTACGACAACGAGGTGTACCGGCTGCCCAAACACCTCGACGAGAAGGTGGCCCGCATCCACGTGGAGGCGCTCGGCGGTGAGCTGACCAAGCTGACCAAGGAGCAGGCCGATTACCTCGGCGTCGACGTCGAAGGCCCCTACAAGCCGGACCATTACCGCTACTGAACGAGATCCTGTCCCGAACGTGAAGCCAGTTTCACGTTCGGTTGCGAGCGTGAAACCAGCTTCACGGTCGTGGGCTCGATAGGCTCGCGCCGTGCTGATCGCGATCGAAGGGGTGGACGGCGCCGGCAAGCGGACGTTGTCAGAGGGGCTACGCAACGCCTTCGAAGCCGCCGGAATGTCGGTGGCCACGCTGGCCTTCCCGCGCTACGGGCACTCAGTGACCGCCGACATCGCGGCCGAGGCGCTGCACGGCGAACACGGCGACCTCGCGTCGTCGGTGTATGCGATGGCGATGCTCTTCGCACTGGACCGCGCCGCGGCGGTCGGGGAAATCGAGCGGTTGGGCCGCGACCACGACGTGGTTATTCTCGATCGCTACGTCGCCTCCAACGCGGCCTACAGTGCCGCACGCCTGCGTGAGGACCCGGCGGGAGCGGCGGTGGCTTGGGTACACGGACTCGAATACGAACGGCTGCGGTTGCCCGCGCCCGACTGGCAGGTGCTGCTCGCGGTGTCCGCCGAGCTCGCCGGGGAGCGGGCCCGGCACCGTGCCCAATCCGAGCCGGGCCGGGCGCGCGACAGCTACGAACGCGACGACGAACTTCAGCGGCGCACCGGTGCGGTGTACGCCGGGCTGGCCGCCGCGGGCTGGGGCGGGCGATGGCTGGTGATCGACGCGGACGCCGATCCGGGCCGGCTGGCCGCCACGCTGATGGAAGCCAAAGACGCCGATGGGAGCCGAAGACGCCCCCAGGCCGTCCGGAAACGCCCGCCGGGGCCGGTGAGCGACGGAATTTGACGGTTTTTGATCCATATTTGCCTGCCAGGACAAGAAACGCCCGTGTGGTGCCCGAGTTTTATCCCGATCTGGTGACACCATGGACTCCATGAGGCAAAGGATTTTGGTTGTCGACGACGATGCTTCGCTCGCCGAGATGCTCACCATCGTGCTGCGTGGGGAGGGCTTCGACACCGCTGTCATCGGCGACGGTACTCAGGCCCTGACCGCCGTGCGCGAGCTGCGGCCCGACCTGGTGCTGCTGGACCTGATGCTGCCCGGCATGAACGGCATCGACGTGTGCCGGGTGTTGCGCGCCGATTCCGGCGTTCCGATTGTGATGCTGACCGCCAAGACCGACACCGTCGATGTGGTGCTGGGCCTCGAGTCGGGCGCCGACGACTACATCATGAAGCCGTTCAAGCCCAAGGAGCTCATCGCCCGGGTGCGGGCGCGGCTGCGGCGCAACGACGACGAGCCCGCCGAGATGCTGTCCATCGCCGATGTCGAGATCGACGTGCCGGCGCACAAGGTCACCCGCAATGGCGAGCAGATCTCCCTGACACCGCTGGAGTTCGACCTGCTGGTCGCGCTGGCACGCAAACCGCGCCAGGTGTTTACTCGTGATGTGCTGCTCGAACAGGTGTGGGGATATCGTCACCCGGCGGATACTCGCCTGGTGAACGTGCACGTCCAGCGTCTGCGGGCCAAGGTCGAGAAAGACCCTGAGAACCCGACCGTGGTATTGACCGTTCGAGGAGTGGGATACAAGGCCGGACCTCCGTGATCCGCGCCGGCGACGCCGCAGAGCGTCGCGATGAGGGGGAGCGGCGCTGGTGATGTGGGGCTCGCGGCGACGCACTCGGAGTCGCTGGGGGCGCTCTGGCCCCATGACCCGCGGTATGGGTGCCTTGAGCCGAGCTCTAGGCATTGCCTGGCGCCGATCGCTGCAGCTCCGCGTGGTGGCGCTGACCCTTGGGCTGTCATTGGCAGTGATCTTGGCGCTCGGCTTCGTGCTGACCAGCCAGGTCACTAACCGTGTGCTTGACGTCAAGGTCAAGGCCGCCATCGAGCAGATCGAGCGGGCGCGCACCACCGTCGGTGGGATCGTCAACGGCGAGGAAACACGCTCGCTGGACAGCAGCCTTCAGCTGGCCCGCAACACGTTGACTTCGAAGACCGACCCGGCCTCTGGCGCCGGCCTGGCCGGCGCGTTCGACGCGGTGCTGATGGTGCCGGGTGATGGCCCGCGCGCCGCGACCGCGGCCGGACCCGCCGATCAGGTGCCCAATGCCTTGCGCGGCTTCGTCAAGGCCGGACAGGCGGCCTACGAGTACGCCACCGTGCACACCGACGGCTTCTCCGGGCCGGCACTGATCGTCGGTACGCCGACGTCGTCGCAGGTAGCCAACCTCGAGCTGTACCTGATCTTCCCCCTGAAGAACGAGCAGGCCACGATCCAGCTGGTGCGCGGCACAATGATCACCGGCGGCGCGGTTCTGCTGGTCCTGCTCGCCGGGATCGCGTTGCTGGTATCTCGCCAGGTTGTGGTGCCGGTCCGGTCGGCATCACGGATCGCCGAGCGGTTCGCCGAGGGGCATCTGTCCGAACGGATGCCGGTGCGCGGCGAAGACGACATGGCCCGGCTGGCCGTGTCGTTCAATGACATGGCCGAGAGTTTGTCCCGGCAGATCACCCAGCTCGAGGAGTTCGGCAACCTGCAGCGCCGCTTCACGTCCGACGTCAGCCACGAATTGCGCACCCCGCTGACCACCGTGCGGATGGCCGCCGACTTGATCTACGACCACAGTGCCGACCTCGATCCCACGCTGCGGCGGTCCACCGAGCTGATGGTCAGCGAGCTCGACCGGTTCGAGACGCTGCTCAACGACCTGCTGGAGATATCCCGGCACGACGCCGGCGTGGCCGAGTTGTCCGTCGAGGCGGTGGACCTGCGCACCACCGTGCAGAGCGCGCTGGGCAGCGTGGGCCACCTGGCCGAAGAGGCCGGTATCGAACTGCAAGTGGACATGCCCACCGAAGAAGTGATCGCCGAGGTCGACGCGCGCCGGGTGGAACGGATCCTGCGCAATCTGATCGCCAATGCCATCGACCACGCCGAGCGCAAGCCGGTGGACATCCGGATGGCCGCAGACGAAGACACCGTCGCCGTCACCGTCCGCGACTACGGGGTTGGGCTGCGGCCCGGCGAGGAGAAGCTGGTGTTCAGCCGGTTCTGGCGGTCGGACCCGTCGCGGGTACGGCGGTCCGGGGGCACCGGGCTGGGTCTGGCGATCAGCATCGAGGACGCGCGATTGCATCAGGGCCGGCTGGAGGCGTGGGGCGAACCCGGCCAGGGAGCCTGCTTCAGGCTGACCCTTCCCCTGGTTCGCGGCCACAAGGTGACCACGAGCCCGCTGCCCATGAAGCCGATCCCGCAACCGAGTCCGCAGCCGGCCGCTGCGGAACGCAAAGAGCACCAGCGCCAGCGCGAGCACGCCGAGGGGAGCGTGTGATGCGGCGGCGCCCGGCGCTATTTGGGCTACTGATGCTGGCGGCCTTGCTTGCCGGCTGCGCGGGGGTGCCCAGCTCGTCGGCTCCGCAAGCCATCGGCACCGTCGAGCGACCCGCGCCGTCGAATTTGCCCAAGCCGACCCCGGGTATGGATCCCGACGTGCTGCTGCGCGAATTCCTCAAGGCCACAGCCGATCCGGCGAACCGGCATCTGGCGGCGCGGCAGTTCCTCACCCAGTCGGCATCCAACTCCTGGGACGACGCCGGTAGCGCACTTTTGATCGACCACGTGGTGTTCGTCGAAACCCGTGCGGCCGAACGTGTTTCGGCGACCATGCGGGCAGACATCCTGGGCTCGCTATCCGATGTCGGCGTGTTTGAAACGGCCGAGGGCGTGCTGCCCGACCCGGGTCCGATCGAGCTGGCAAAGACTTCCGGCGGTTGGCGAATCGACCGCCTGCCCAACGGGGTCTTCCTGGACTGGCAGCAGTTCCAGGAAACCTACAAACGCAACACGCTGTACTTTGCCGATCCGACCGGCAAGACGGTGGTTCCCGATCCGCGCTACGTCGCGGTCTCCGACCACGATCAGCTGGCCACCGAACTCGTCTCCAAGCTGCTGGCCGGGCCGCGGCCCGAGATGGCTCACACGGTCCGCAATCTGCTCGCTCCACCGCTGCGGCTGCGCGGGCCGGTGACCCGGGCCGACGGCGGCAAGAACGGGATCGGGCGCGGTTACGGCGGCGCCCGCGTCGATCTGGAGAAACTATCCACCACCGATCCGCACAGTAGGCAATTGCTTGCCGCGCAAATCATTTGGACGCTGGCCCGAGCGGACATACGAGGCCCTTATGTGATCAACGCCGACGGTGCACCACTGGACGACAGGTTCGCCGACGGGTGGACGACCTCCGACGTCGCCGCCACCGACCCCGGCGTGGCCGACGGCGCGGGTGCGGGATTGTATGCCCTGGTCAACGGGTCACTGGTGTCGCTGGATGGACAGCACACCACCACCGTGCCGGGGGCTTTCGGGCGGATGGGGGATCAGACCGGCGCCGCGCTGTCACGCAGCGGACGGCAGGTGGCGTCGGTGGTGACGTTGCGACGCGGCGCACCGGATATGGCGGCGTCCTTGTGGATCGGCGATCTTGGTGGCGAGGCGGTCCAGTCCGCCGACGGACACAGCCTGACGCGGCCGAGCTGGTCGCTGGACGACGCGGTGTGGGTGGTGGTCGACAACAACAACGTGTTGCGCGCGATTCAGGAACCGGCGTCCGGGCAACCCGCGCGGATCCCGGTGGATTCCGCCGCGGTGGCCACCGCCTTCCCGGGGCCGATCACCGACCTACAGCTGTCCCGGGACGGAACGCGTGCCGCGATGGTGATCGGTGGCCAGGTGATCCTCGCCGGTGTCGAGCAGACCCAGGCCGGGCAGTACGCCCTCACCTACCCGCGGCGGTTGGGTTTCGGTCTGGGCAATTCGGTGGTCTCGTTGTCCTGGCGAACCGGCGACGACATCGTGGTCACGCGCACCGATGTCAACCATCCGGTGTCGTACGTGAACCTGGACGGCGTGAACTCCGACGCGCCGTCCCGTGGTTTGCAGACGCCCGTGTCGACCGTCGCGGCCAACCCGTCGACGGTGTATGTCGCCGCTCCCGAAGGGGTGCTGCAGTATTCGGCATCGGCAACCCCCGAGGACCAACAAAGTTGGTCGGACGTATCCGGATTGGCGGCGGCCGGAGCGGCGCCGGTTTTGCCGGGGTGAGCGCCGGGGGCGCATGTCAGCCTAAGCCGCCACACTGGCACGGTGCTCGACCTCATCCTGCCGCTGGAATGCGGCGGCTGCGGGGCGCCGTCGACCCGCTGGTGTGACGCCTGCGCTGTAGAGCTGTCGGTTGCCGCCGATCAGCCGCATGTGGTCAACCCTCGCATCGACCCGGAGGTGCCGGTGTTCGCGCTGGGCCGCTACGCCGGCGCCCGGCGCAGGGCGATCCTCGCGATGAAGGAGCGCGGTCGCGGCGACCTTGCCGCACCGCTGGCGCGCGCCCTGGCCGTCGGGGTCCACCGACTGCTGACCTGGGGGATGGTGGAGACCCCGTTGACTATCGTGCCCGCGCCGACACGGCGTTCGGCGGCGCGCCGGCGTGGTGGTGACCCGGTCACCCGGTTGGCTCGGTTGGCGCGGTTGTCCCTGGCTGCCGGGCCAGGACGCCCGGACGTCACCGTCGTGCCGGCATTGCGAATGAAGGCGCTGGTCCGCGACTCGGTGGGCCTTGGCACATCGGCCCGCGAGCGTAACGTCGCCGGTCGGGTGCTGCTGCGTGGTGAGCGACTCACCCCACTGGGCACCGAAGTCGTGCTCGTCGACGACATCGTCACCACCGGGGCGACGGCGCGTGAGGCGGTGCGGATCTTGCTCGACGGCGGGATCCGGGTGGCCGCTGTGCTGGCGATCGCGGCCGCGTGAAGCTATGAAACCCGATGAGATCCCAATGAGGCCGCCATGAGGTTGTGAAGAACGTGCAACAGGTCAGCGAAATTGGTGGCGTCCCAAGGCGAACACGAGCTAACGTCGAGGACAACCTTCAGGAACATCCTGGGCTTCCCGGTCATCCCGTCGCGATTGCCCCAGGTTGAGACGCCACTTGCGGAAGGGGGTGAGCTTTCGGCACCTTGCGCCGGCGGGCAGCCTGCGGCGGTGATTTTTCCAAATCCG
The DNA here is from genome assembly GCF_052145595.1 of Mycobacterium sp. GTDB lineage: Bacteria > Actinomycetota > Actinomycetes > Mycobacteriales > Mycobacteriaceae > Mycobacterium. The sequence continues at coordinate 15,138 of NZ_JBKQOI010000321.1, forward strand.
CTCCAACCCCGTCGTCGCGTCATTCATAGAGCCGACACGCAAGGCGCGTGCGACGTAGAGGAGAAACGAGTTGTCACGTATGTCAAGGCTTACCGTTGATTCCGGTCAGATTCTGGACCAACCGCCGGCAGAATCCAACGAGCCGGTCGAACCGACAACCAACGTCGAAGTCGTGTTCAAGGGCCGCAACGTCGAAATCCCCGATCATTACCGCGTCTACGTCTCGCAAAAACTCGCCCGCCTCGAACGGTTCGATCGCTCCATCTATCTTTTCGACGTCGAGCTCAAACACGCTCCCAACAGGCGTCAGCGCAAATCCTGTCAACGGGTGGAAATCACCGCCCGGGCCCGCGGGCCGGTGAGCCGGGCCGAGGCCTGCGCCGACAGCTTCTATGCCGCGTTCGAGTCCGCGGTCGACAAGCTGGAGAACAGGTTGCGCCGCGTCAAGGACCGCCGCAAAGTCCACTACGGAGACAAGACCCCGGTTTCACTGGCCGCGGCCACCGCGGCCGTCCCGTTACCGGAGAAGGCCTTCAACGCCGAACCGGCGGAGCCGCACACACATGACCCCAAACGAGAAGAAGCCAACGGGAATCTCGAAGGCCACCAGGGCCAGAACGACCATGAGCCGGGGCGGGTGGTGCGCACCAAGGAGCACCAGGCCACGCCGATGTCGGTCGACGACGCGCTGTACGAGATGGAGCGCGTCGGGCACGACTTCTTCTTGTTCTACGACAAGCAGACCGAACGGCCGTCCGTCGTGTACCGCCGCCACGCCTACGATTACGGCCTCATCAGCCTCTGTTGACGGGGCACTGATCTGGCTGAAGGCCGACGTTCGCCGGCTTTGCGAGCGTGTCACCTACGATGGATGGCGCCTCATCCCAAAGATTGACATCCAACAGGGGACATAGCTGTGCTGTCGAAGTTGCTGCGCCTCGGTGAAGGTCGCATGGTCAAGCGCCTCAAGGGGGTGGCCGACTATGTCAACACGTTGTCTGACGACGTCGAGAAACTCACCGATGCCGAGCTAAGGGCGAAAACCGACGAATTCAAGAAGCGCCTGGAAGACGGGGAAAGCCTCGACGACCTGCTGCCCGAGGCGTTCGCCGTGGCTCGCGAGGCCGCCTGGCGGGTGCTCGACCAGCGCCCGTTCGACGTGCAGGTGATGGGCGCGGCCGCGCTGCACCTGGGCAACGTCGCCGAGATGAAGACCGGTGAGGGCAAGACCCTGACCTGCGTGTTGCCCGCCTACCTCAACTCGCTGGCCGGCAAGGGCGTACACATCGTCACCGTCAACGACTACCTGGCCAAACGTGACAGCGAGTGGATGGGCCGGGTACACCGCTTCCTCGGTCTGGACGTCGGCGTCATCCTCGCGCAGATGACACCCGACCAGCGCCGCGTCGCCTACCACGCCGACATCACTTACGGCACCAACAACGAGTTCGGCTTCGACTACCTGCGCGACAACATGGCGCACTCGCTCGAAGAACTGGTGCAGCGTGGGCACAACTACGCCATCGTCGACGAGGTGGACTCCATCCTGATCGACGAGGCCCGCACCCCGCTGATCATCTCGGGTCCCGCCGACGGCGCCTCCAACTGGTACGGCGAGTTCGCCCGGTTGGCACCGCTGATGGAAAAGGACGTCCACTACGAGGTCGACCTGCGCAAACGCACCGTCGGCGTGCACGAAAAGGGCGTGGAGTTCGTCGAAGACCAACTCGGCATCGACAACCTCTACGAGGCCGCCAACTCCCCGCTGGTGAGCTACCTCAACAATGCGCTGAAGGCGAAAGAGCTGTTCAGCCGCGACAAGGACTACATCGTCCGCGAGGGCGAGGTGCTCATCGTCGACGAGTTCACCGGTCGGGTGCTGATCGGGCGCCGCTACAACGAAGGCATGCATCAGGCCATCGAGGCCAAGGAGCACGTCGAGATCAAGGCCGAGAACCAGACGCTGGCCACCATCACGCTGCAGAACTATTTCCGGCTCTACGACAAGCTGGCCGGCATGACCGGCACCGCCCAGACCGAGGCCGCCGAGCTACACGAGATCTACAAACTCGGCGTGGTCAGCATCCCGACCAACAAGCCGATGATCCGCACCGACCAGTCCGACTTGATCTACAAGACCGAGGAAGCCAAATACATCGCGGTGGTCGACGACGTCTCCGAGCGCTATGAGCAGGGCCAACCCGTCCTGATCGGCACCACCAGCGTGGAGCGTTCGGAGTACCTGTCGCGGCAGTTCACCAAGCGGCGCATCCCGCACAACGTGCTCAACGCCAAGTACCACGAGCAGGAGGCGGCAATCATCGCCGAGGCGGGCCGGCGCGGCGGGATCACCGTGGCGACCAACATGGCCGGCCGCGGTACCGACGTCGTGCTGGGCGGCAATATCGATTTCCTCACCGACCTGCGGCTGCGCGCCCGCGGCCTGGATCCGCTGGAGACGCCCGACGAGTACGAGCAGGCCTGGCATGAGGAGCTGCCGATCGTCAAAGCGGAGGCCAGCCAAGAGGCCACCGAAGTGATCGAGGCCGGCGGCCTGTACGTGTTGGGCACCGAACGGCACGAGTCGCGCCGTATCGACAACCAGCTGCGTGGCCGCTCCGGCCGTCAGGGTGACCCGGGCGAATCGCGGTTCTATTTGTCGCTGAGCGACGAGCTGATGCGCCGTTTCAACGGTGCCGCGCTGGAAGCGATGCTGAATCGGCTGAATCTGCCCGACGACGTGCCGATCGAAAACAAGATGGTGACCCGCGCAATCAAGAGCGCACAGACCCAGGTCGAGCAGCAGAACTTCGAGGTCAGAAAGAACGTCCTCAAGTACGACGAGGTGATGAACCAGCAGCGCAAGGTGATCTACGCCGAGCGTCGTCGCATTCTCGAGGGCGAAAACCTGCAGCAGCAGGCCAAAGACATGCTCGTCGACGTCATCACCGCCTACGTCGACGGCGCGACCACCGAAGGCTACGCGGAAGACTGGGATCTGGACGCGTTGTGGTCGGCGCTCAAGACGCTCTACCCGGTCGGCATCAAACACGAGACCTTGACCCGTCCAGACGTGGACTCCGAGCGCGACGAGCTAACCCGCGACGAGTTGCTCGACGAACTACTCGAAGACGCTGACCGTGCCTATGCCGCAAGGGAAGCCGAGCTGGAAGAAATCGCCGGCGAGGGCGCGATGCGCCAGCTGGAACGCAACGTGTTGCTCAACGTCATCGACCGCAAGTGGCGCGAGCACCTCTACGAGATGGACTACCTCAAGGAGGGCATCGGGCTGCGCGCGATGGCGCAGCGCGATCCGTTGGTGGAGTACCAGCGCGAGGGCTACGACATGTTCATGGCCATGCTCGATGGCATGAAAGAAGAGTCGGTCGGCTTCCTGTTCAACGTCGTGGTGGAGGCGGTGCCGGCTCCACAAGTCGCTCCGATGGAAGCACCGGAGGGTCTCGCGGAATTGGGAACGGCCGCTGACACCGGAGAGCAAGAAGGCGCGGACGGCCCTCCCGCCGCGGTGCACGAAGAGACTCCGAGTACTTTGCGCGCCAAGGGTATTGATAACGAAGAGCCCGCCCTCACGTACTCTGGCCCGTCCGAGGACGGTTCGGCGCAGGTGCAGCGCAACGGCGGCGGTGCGGAGAAGACCCCGGCCGGCGTACCCGGCGGCGCGAGCCGGCGCGAGCGGCGCGCAGCCGCGCGACAACAAGGTCGCGGCGCCAAGCCGCCGAAATCGGTGAAGCGGCGCTAGCCCTGGCGTCACGGCTGTACCGGATGGTGCGCCACCCGATCATGCTCGGTTTCATCATCGCCTTCTGGGCGGCGCCCACAATGACGGCCGGGCACCTGCTCGTCGCAGTGCCCACCACGGCCTACATCCTGATCGCCTTGCAGTTCGAAGAGCACGATCTCGTCGCGGCGCTGGGCGATCAATACCGGCACTACCGCAGCGGTGTGTCGATGCTGATGCCGCTGCCGCGCCGGCACACGACCGGAACGGCCGGTCAACACTAACTCTCGAGCAGCTTGGCGATCCGCTCCAGGGTTGCGCGCATGCCGTCTTCGGTCTGCTTCGGCACCGAACCCCGGGTGATCAGCGGCTTCTGCTTGTCTGCGGACACGTCCCAGGTTTCACGCACCAGCGTGCCGCCTTCGGTCGGGCTCAGATCGTAACGCCAGATCCGGCCGCCGAGCAGGCCGCCAAACGCCGTCGTCTTCCACGCGATGCGGCGGTCGGGTTGGTACTCGACGACGGTGTTGGTCGTGCGGTAGGGGATGAACAGCGTCTCCTTGCGGCCCCGCATCGCCATCCCGAATTCCGAGCCCATCGATAGGGGAATCGATTGCTGGGAAGCGTGATTCACTGACTCCGAACCGTCGATGCTCGCGTGTTTGCCGGCATCGGCCAGCAGCGCGAAGATCTTGTCGGGCGACGCGTTGATGACTCGTTCGACGCTTACCGTGTTTCCGTCCATCCGCCAACACTAACGCCGCCGGGCGGATATGAGATTGGCCTGTACCGCTTCCGGACGCCGTGCTGACGGGCGACCAGCCGTGGTCAACCGATGTGCAGAGCGACCACCAGCCACCGGGTACGGGCGCCGTCGCGCACCTGTTCCACGCGGCAGGCGATGGCGTGGAATCGGTCCCCGCGGCTGTAGCAGCCGTAAACCTCGGCGGCGGTCTCCGGGTCGCCGTGGCCGGCCGGTTGCAGCCGCATCCGGCGCAGCACCGCGGCTCCTTCCTGTCCGGGTGGGCGTCCGGATGCAGGTCCGGCTGCCGAGCGGCCAATTGAGAGCACGGAGTCCACCAGGCTGGATGCCAGCATGGGTCGCAGCTGTGCGGCGGGACGGCGTCGGTCGATGACTTCCAGTACTCGGCGCAGCGCGGCGTCGGCGAAGATCGCCGCCTGGCGCATCGGCGCGGACGTGACGCTGGTGACCTCGGCTGCCGGCGTTTGCGGTGGTCTGCTGCGTTGCGCGAGGTGAGGCCGGTGCGGCCCACGCGCACTGCGGCGGCGCAATGTCGCGTGGGAGGATGGCCCGCACTGGGGGACGTTTCGCGGCACGTCCTGTGTCGGCGGCTCATAGTCGACGACGGGCGTTACTGCGAAAGCGCCGCGGCCGAATGGACTCACGACAGGAATGACGGTCAACGCGCACCCTCCAACTCATCGCTCAACGGGGAGCCTGCTGGAGAGTGGCAGACAGTGGTTAGTCAGTGGTCATCATGGCACAACTCGAGCCCACGCGTACCCGCGCCGAGCCGTGCTGTGGCCGGACGATTACCGTGGGCGACAACAGCGGTCCCCAAAACGAAATGAGGACGGATTGACCAGGAGGACAGGGCCGTAAATGGTGACCCGGTTGTCCCCGGCGGACGCGTCCTTCTATCGGCTGGAAAACACAGCCACCCCGATGTACGTCGGATCGCTGTCCATACTGCGCCGTCCGCGTGCCGGATTGAGCTACGAGACGCTACTGGCCACCGTCGAACAGCGGCTGCCACAGATACCGCGCTACCGGCAGAAGGTCCGCGAAGTGCGTATCGGGTCGGCCAGGCCCGTGTGGATCGACGACAGCGAGTTCGACATCACTTACCACGTAAGGCGGTCGGCGCTTCCGTCGCCGGGCAGTGACGAGCAGCTACACGAGCTGATCGCGCGCCTGGCGGCGCGGCCGCTGGACAAGTCGCGGCCGTTATGGGAGATGTACCTGGTCGAAGGCCTGGCCAAGAATCGTGTCGCCCTGTACACCAAGTCGCACCAGGCATTGATCAACGGCATGACCGCGCTGGAAATCAACCACGTCATCGCTGATCGGACCAGACGCCCACCACCGTTTCCCGAAGACATCTGGGTACCAGAACGCGACCCCGGCAACACCCGCTTGGTAATGGGCGCGATCGGCGACTGGGTGGTGGGGCCGGGCACGCAGCTGCAGGCCGTCGGATCCGCGGTGGCCGGTTGGGTGACAAACTATGGCGAACTGCTCGATGCGGGCCGCCGCGTCGTCGATATCGCGCGCGCGGTGGCACGTGGCACGGCGCCCAGTAGCCCGCTGAACGCGACCGTTTCGCGGCATCGGCGGTTCACGGTCGCTCGTGGCAGCCTCGAGGACTACCGCACCGTACGCGCGCGCTACGACTGCGACATCAACGACGTGGTGCTGGCCGTGGTGGCCGGCGCACTGGGCAACTGGCTGATGTCACGCGGGGAAGCGGCGTCACCGACGGCGACGGTGCGGGCGATGGCGCCGCTCTCGGTCTATGCCGACGGCCAACACGACTCAACCGGCCCCGGCCAGACGATGAGTCAGGTCACGCCGTTCCTGGTCGATCTGCCCGTAGGCGAGG
>NZ_JBKQOI010000322.1:0-4972 GCF_052145595.1 Mycobacterium sp.
ACACCACGATCAGCGGAATCGCCAGTGCGCTGGCGCTCTTTGCTTTGCATCCCGACCAGTGGGATACGCTGCGCGCCGAGCCGTCTCTGCTGCCCAATGCGATCAACGAGGTGCTGCGATACGAATCGCCGTTGCGGGCGTTCACCCGAAAGTCGCTGCAGCCGACTGAAATCGGCGATATCGAGGTCCCGGCTGAATCGCGGGTGCTAGTGCTGTACGCGTCGGCGAACCGCGATGAGCACGAGTGGCCAAAGGCCGACGTGTTCGACATCCGCCGCAATGCCACCCGCCATCTCGGCTTCGGGTACGGCACGCATGCCTGCGCCGGGCAGGGGCTCGCCCGGATCGAGATGCAGGCGATGCTCACTGCGCTGATGCGGCAGGTGAGCCGAATCGAACTCGCCGGCGAGCCGACATGGGCGCTCAACAACATCATCCGCTGCTACGAGCGACTGCCGCTCAGGCTGATCTCGGCCTGAGCGTTCTCAACGCTTTCTGGGGCCAGTGCGATGGTGGCCGACGCCCTGAGGTGGAGCCCGATCGGCGGACCAGCATCGGGAAGATCTCCGACGTGGTCCGCCGCACGGGTATCAGTTATCGGACGGCGCAGTCAACCGCTCGAGACGGCGGTCCAACGAGTCCATGTCCTTGCGCGCCAGGTCCCCTCGGTCAGTGGCTCGCCTGACGCTACCGGGACCGAAGCGTTGGCCTTGGGAATTCTCCCGCTGGTCGGAATGAACTGTTAGGTGGTGTCGTTGCGGCGCAGGATCTCACTGAGCGGAAGGCCGCACTCCCGAAAATCATCGCACTGGCCACGATGGTGGCACTGGTGGAACGACCTCGCCGAGTGGTTGGCATCCCAACAGCGCCTGATGGAGACGAAGACCGTTGTATTTACGCAAACCGATGTGCGCGCTCGAATCCGAAATGGCGCCGTATCAGGTCGACGTCATCCTTGGCAGCGTCGCCTGCGCAGTCAGGATGATTGGCGGCTGGATGTTCGACCGTGCGATGGCGGGCTGGCACCTCGACGTTTTCGCTTCCGACGGGTTCGGCAATCGCCCTTTACTGTAGCGGCACGACCTCGCGTTCAAACCGTGCGGCCTTTTCGCCCGACGGCAGTTCAGCGTCGTTATTGGGCTGCGATGCAAGGTTTTCGGAGTGACCGCCCATCTCGGGGACTAAAGCCCTCGACCGGTGTTCCTCCGGTGGCCGGAGCAGCAGTGGCTGGCTGCGACGTGACGATATTCATGGCTGAACAACTCCCTTCTGACGGTTTGGAATGCTGGGCGGATTCCGGCCGCACCGGTCGCGTCCGAACTCCAGCGCTTACGCAGCGAACGTCCATCTGTTCATTGCTGTTTGAACTTCGGCCAGTGAGCCGCGGACCATTGCCCTAACGCTCATGTTGGGCCGGTAGTAGGTGGCCACATATGCGCCCATTTCGATGTCTAGCCGTACGACCGAGCCGTCGGCTGCACGGATGTGTCCGGTGCGATCAAGGATGGTGGTCATGATGTGCTCAACTTCGTCGAATCGCGGCCTGTGGGGTTCACCGATGTCCAAAGCCGACGGGGATGTCCCGAGCTGCGGTCTGAGCGGCCAGCGTTGGTAGTGTCGTGCGCCATTTCGGGGTCGTTGGGTTGGTCGGCAGCCGTAGTCGCGGGGATATTGACGCGAGCCGGACTACCTTGAGCCACAGCCGGATACGCTGCCGGGCCGTCTTGTCGGCGCGATGTCAGCCAATGGGCTGTCGCGTCGTTCCCACGCGGCGTCGCAGTACACCACCGCCCACCCACCATGGCGAGCGTGGCCTCAATCTGAACAATGTCGGCTTCCTCGGCGGCGAAGTAATCGTCGCTGGCTACAGAGAGATCTGCGAGGTGCTCTTTCCGCAGCCGGTATCGGTAGACGAAGTTCTCCTTCGACACGTGGTCATTCCGCTGTATCTTCAACTGATCTCACCTCCAAACGGCTTGCAGGAGATGCTCCCACCGGGGCGTGAAACGGGCGATATCGCATGAGATCCAGCTCACGAGAAGCCTCAAGCCGCCGTCCCTGATGAGGACGACCCCGGGTGTGTCAACGGCGGCCGAAAATTGACCCCTTTTCGACGGTTGAAAATTGACCCCCTTGGTGTTCATTCTTCGGTGGTCGATCCCGGGACTCGCCCGAGGTCGCGGTCTTTGATGCGGTAGGAATCGCCCTTGAGGGCGATGACCTCGGCGTGGTGGACGAGGCGGTCGATCATTGCTGCGGCTACGACGTCGTCGCCGAACACTTCACCCCACCGGCCGAACGGCTTGTTCGAGGTGACGATGAGGCTGGCCCGTTCGTAGCGGGAGGACACCAGCTGGAAGAACAGGTTGGCTGCTTCGGGTTCGAAGGGGATGTAACCGACCTCGTCGACGACAAGCAGTGGGTAGCGGCCCAGCCGGACGAGTTCCTGTTGGAGTCGCCCGGCGTGGTGGGCCTCGGCCAGCCGGGCGACCCACTGGCTGGCGGTGGCGAACAGCACCCGGTGGCCGGCCTGGCAGGCGCGGATCGCGATACCGATTGCGAGGTGGGTCTTGCCGGTGCCCGGCGGGCCGAGGAACACAACGTTGTCCTTGGCGGCCACGAAGTCCAGGGTGCCCAGGTGTGCAATCAGGTCACGTTTGAGGCCGCGGGCATGGTCGAAGTCGAACTCCTCCAATGATTTTCGGGATGGGAAGCGGGCCGCACGGATGCGGCCTTCACCGCCGTGGGATTCCCGCGCCGATACCTCACGTTGCAGGCAGGCCACCAGGAACTCCTCGTGGGTCCACGATTCGGCGCGGGCCCGCTCGGCCAGGCGTCCTACCGCTTCGCGCAGGGTGGGGGCTTTCAGGGCGCGGGTGAGGAAGGTGATCTCGGCGGTCAGGTCCCGATTACTCGACGAGGTGGTCCGAGCCGTCGAGGTGGTTTTGGTGGTCATGACACCAACCCGTCTTCGCCCGGGTCGATTCCCAACGCGGTGTCGTAATCGCTGAGGGTGCGCTGCTCGACGGTGATCTGATCCTCGGGTTCACGAACTGGGCGCAGTGCACCGATTCGGTTGCGGCGCAGCATGTTCGCTGCCGCGCGATGCTCGGGATCGGTGACGGTCTGGTGCCAGGCCCATACCCGCTCATGGTCGGCTACCACCTTGCCGTCGCAGAACACGTGGACGCGGTCGAGATCGGCGACGGCTTCGATGCGCCGGCCGATCACCCCGGGATGCACCGAGTAGTCGTTGGAGTCCAACCGGATGTAGTGATCGCGCGCCAACCGCGTCGCGTGGCGCCAGCCCACCGCCGGTGGTACCGGTGGCAGTGCCAGCATCGCTTGGCGGTCCGCACCGATGCGGTCGGTCGGGGCACACCCCAGCACGCGGCGGGTCCGCCCGTTGACCAGCGCCAGCCATTGCTGGAGTTGGTGGTTGAAATCGCCGGGGCCGCTGAACGTTCGGCCCGGGAGGAACGACCGCTCCAAATAGTCATGGGCGCGTTCGATGATGCCTTTGTGTTCCGGTTCGGCCGGTTTGAGCACCACCACCTTCGTGCCCAGAACCCCGCGGAACGCCTGACACTCGCCGGTCAGTTCGACCCGCCCTGACCGCCACCGCCCGATCGCCCCTTCGCCATCCCAGACCAGGGTGCGCGGGACTGCGTCCAGGGCGCCGATGAGCCGCCACCAACCGGCGAACAGGTCCTCGCCACGTCGGGTGGGGATCAGGATCGCCGACAGCCACCGCGAATACCCGCACACCATGGTCAGCACCGGCAGCTGCATGGGCGACCGCCTCTGCCCATACCCCACGGGCACCGTCGTCGGCGGGAACCACAAGTCGCACTGTGCAATATCCCCAGCTTCATAGCTCGTGCGGCCCGCCGGATCCGGCGGCAGGTACGCCGGGCGCAGCTCACGGACACGTTCCTTGAACACCGTCATCCCACGCGTCCAGCCGACCCGCTCGGCGATCACCGTGGCCGGCATCGTCGGCACCTCTTTGAGCTGGGCCCGGATCGCCGCTTCGAACGCATCCACCGCCGAACCCAGTGGCTTGCGCTCATACTTCGGCGGCCCCTCCGACGCCAACGCCGCCCGCACCGTGTTCCGCGAGACCCCCAACGTTCTCACGATCATCTTGATCGGCAACCCCTCCGCTCGGTGCAACCTGCGGATCTCAGCCCAATCCTCCACTGACAACAACTCCCTTCTCCTCTCGGCTCGTAAGCCGAGACTCAGACGAAGGGGGTCAAAATTCGGGCGTCGACACGGGATCAGTTTTCAGGCGTCGCCGACAGGGTGGCACTGCTAAAGGAATCGGCGGCCAGGACGTATGTCGCCCCGACCTCTCTCGGCTGAGTTAGCGCGACGTGGCAGCGGGATCGTCATGTGCGCGAACGCGAGGCCAAAGCCGCTGTCCGTGATCGGTCAGTGGCTATCGGATCGCCAACTAATCAGTGCCGGCGTCCGGACGTGAATGCGCCGAAACGGGTGTTCAACGACCACATCGAATACGGCCATTACGTCAACCGAACCGCAATCGGGCCACTGGCCACGGCTAACCGCCGTGGCCGACCCACCTCACCACACCCAACTGGCCCGGCAAGATCAAAAACAGCGCTGACCAGGATGAACCCAACGCACATTTAATCGTGTCAGTCGCCCGCCGCGAAGAAAAAGGTTTTGACGTCAATGTCGCGGCCCACTTGCTATGGGATGTTCTACGGGGACAACCCGGCCAACGACCCATCCAGGCCGCCGTCATAATCAGCAACGACAGCGACATCAAGCTGCCCATCGACCACATGGACACCTTGCGCCGAAGCTCACCGGTCGCCGTGTTGTGTCAGCGAATCAGCCTTTCACCGACCGACGGGCCAGTGTTCGATCGTGATGTCATCCATGGGGAAGTCGGTGGGGTTGCCCGTTGCCAAGTGAGCCTCGATGCCGGCGGTGGCGGCAG
>NZ_JBKQOI010000323.1:0-16386 GCF_052145595.1 Mycobacterium sp.
GGGAGCAAAGGGTCCAAGCACAAGGACCTCACGCCTGCACAGTATTCCGATGACGAGATAGCCCGTATTGCGCAGTGCTACGCCGAGGAACCGGCGAAAATCCGGGGCGCAAAGCCGCGGTACTGGGAGGACGTCGCCATCGGCGACAGCATCGGCGAATTGATCCGCGGCCCATGGACAGCCACCAACTCGGTCTGTTTCATGCGTGTCTACGGAGGACAGTTCCTCAAGACACACAGCTACTGGTACGACTACCTCGCACAGCACCCGAAGGCTGGGCGGCCCAATCACCAGGGCATCCCCGAAGGGCCCTCCATAGGGCACTGGGACAACGAATACGCTCGCAGTGTCGGTGTTCCCGCCGCATACGACTACGGTCCGGAACGCATCGCGTGGCTTTGCACGCTCGCCACCTACTGGGCCGGCGACCACGGCACCCTGCGCAAGTTGACGGTGACGCTGCGCAGATTCAACCTGCAGGGCGACCTGACCACACTGACCGGCCGCATCACCGACAAAGCCGAACTGGACGGCAGGCCCGTGGTGAGAGCCGAAATCTCCGCGACCGACCAACGCGGCATCGTGACCGCCGCCGGCGAAACGGAGATCGAACTACCGCGTAGGAACGACCGAGAGAAGACACGATGACCGACACCTCCGCAGGGCACAGCACTGACGGCGCGGGCGAACTCGCCGGACCACTGAGCGGCGTCCGGATACTCGACTTCACCCGCGTGCTTGCTGGTCCGTTCGCCACCATGATGCTCGGCGACCTCGGCGCTGAGATCATCAAGATCGAACGACCCGGCAAAGGCGACGAATCCCGTTACAGCGGACCGAAGGCCAACGGTGAGAGCACACACTTCATCACCGCCAACCGCAACAAGAAGAGTGTGGTCCTCGATCTGAAGAAGCCCGAGGGCGTCCGGGTGGCGCGGGAACTGGCCGCCAAGTGCGACGTCGTTGTCGAGAACTTCCGCCCGGGCGTTATGGCCCGCCTCGGTTTGGACTACGAGTCGCTGCGCGAGGTCAACCCCGCCATCGTGGTCGCATCGATCTCCGGATTCGGCACGTACGGCCCGATGCGCGACCGACCCGCGTTCGATGTGATCGCTCAGGCCATGACCGGTGCCATGTCGGTCACCGGCCATCCCGGCCAGCCGCCGTCGCGGCTGGGGGTCGCGATGGGCGACCTGGCGGGTGGCCTCTACGCGATCATCGCCATCCTTGCAGCCATCCGGGAGCGTTCCATCACCGGCCGTGGCGCTGCGATCGACATCGCGATGTACGACTCGATGCTGGGTCTGATGCACTATTACCTGACCGATTACTTCCTGACGGGCAAGGATCCTGGACCCGTGGGCTCGGGCAATCCCAGCATCGTTCCCTACGGTGCCTACCAGGCCAAGGACGGTGACATCATCATCGCGGCCTTCCAGACCCAGTTCTGGCGCCGGCTCTGCGACGTCATCGGCCGCCCCGACTTGTCGCGCGATGAGCGGTTCGCCACCAACGATCTGCGTGTGGCCAACAAGGCGGAACTGACGCCGATCCTCGAGGAGGTCCTCGTCACGAAAACCCGCGCCGAATGGTCGGCGGCCCTCGATGCGGCCGACATCCCGAACGCGTCGGTTCAGAAGGTCAGCGAAGTGGTGGTAGCGCCGCATACCGAGGCCCGCGGGATGATCGAGCAGGTCGACCATCCGATCGCCGGCATCGTGAAGATGACCGGACGCCCGATCAAGTTCGTCGGACGTGATCGCGAGCCGTTGCGTCCGTCGCCGATGCTGGGTGAGCACACGGTCGAGGTGCTGCGTGGCCTGCTCGACTACACCGACAAGGACATCGAGGGCCTGGTCGCCTCGGGCGCAACGGAACTGGGCGCCGTGGCGGCAGAGGTCTGAACACGCACCGTGGCACATCCGACCAGGCGCAGCCCATCCGAAGACGACTGGCGCGACCATTACCTGCGGCGCGTGGTGGATGCGCGCACCGCGGCCACCAAGGTGCCTGCGGGAAGCCTGCTCGTATTCACTTCGTACGAGGGTGAGCCGACGGTTCTGATCGACGCGATGATCGCCGAAGGTGTCCTCGGCACGTGTCGCGGGTTCCAGTCCGTGCGAGGGACCCGCGGGCTTCTCGCCGATCCGGAGGTCACCGGCGGGTTACGCCTGCTGACCTACTCGCCGGCAGGCGCGGCCGTCAAGGCGGTGGCCGACGGCACGGCGAGTTTCATCCCGGGTTCGATACACACCATCTGCCGGCTCCTCGACGACGGTGCGTTCGCGCCGGACGTGGCCGTGGTGAATTTGACGCCGCCCGACGAGCAAGGATTTTGCTCCTTCGGGTCCAGTACCGACTTTGCCGCCATCGCCGCGCAAAGGGCGCGGGTGGTCATCGCGCAGGCGAACTCCGCCATGCCCCGCGTGTCGTCCGAGCTGCGGCTGCACGTCTCGGAGGTCGACTGGTTCGTCGAGGTGGACGAGCCGCTACCGGCCGCGCCGTCCGTAGTCGTCGACGAGGTGTCCCAACGCATCGGCGAGTTCGTGGCCGAGCTCGTTCCCGACGGCGCCTGCGTTGAGGTCGGCATCGGCGCGATTCCCGACGCCGCACTCGACGCCCTCAGCGGGCGCCGTGAGCTCGGCATGCATTCGGGATTGCTGACCGACGGTATGCGGCGCCTCTACGACGAGGGCGTACTGACCGGCGAGCGCAAGGAAGTCGACCGAGGTCTGCTGGTCGCCAACCAGCTCCACGGCTCCGAGGAGCTCTACCGATTCGCGGCCACTTCGCCTGCGGTCAGCATGCGGTCGGCGGCATACACCCACGATGTCCGAATCATCGGATCGCTCAGCAACTTTCACGCGCTTAACTCCGCGGTCTCGGTGGACTTGCGCGGTCAGGTCAACTCCGAGTTCTTGCGCGGTCGCCAGGTCGCGGGCACGGGCGGATCGCTTGACTTCGCCATTGGCGCTTCGGTGTCGCGCGGCGGACGATGCATCGTCGCACTTCCGGCCACGGCGGGTGGCGGAAAGTATTCGCGAATCGTGCCGGTGCTGGAAAGCGGCAGCGTTGTGACCTTGCCGGCAGTTCTCGTCGACTGCGTAGTCACCGAGTATGGCATCGCCCGGCTGTCGGGTCGAACGCTAGAAGAACGCGCCCGCGAACTGACTGCGGTGTGCCATCCCGATTTTCGCGACCTGTTGGGTGCGTCATCGTGATGCCTCCGTCACCGCGCCCGGTAACGTCAGCGCCGCTTTGCGGGCGTGCTGCCCTCGACAGAGACGTCGAAATCGTGGCTGGCGCACAAATGCAACTGCATCTGCGCCTGGGCCCGCTCGGCGTCGCCGTCGCGGATGGCGTTGGCGATGGCCACGTGTTCCTCGATAGTTCGACGCAGCCGGGCGGAACTGCGCTGACTCGAATTGTAGAAACGGTATTGATCGACCCGGTTGTAGACCTGGGACAGGAAGCGCGTGAGCATCTTGTTGTCGGAGGCCTGAAAGATCGCCTGATGAAACGCGCGGGCCGACGCCAGGGCCATCGTGGTATTACCGCTCTTGATTTCATACCGCATCTCGGAGATGGTTCTCTCGAGTTGCGACACGATCGACTCACCAGCCTTTCGTGCGATGACCTGACGAACGGCGAGAGTTTCGAGCGCGACGCGGATTTCGTGAACGTCGTCGGCCTCGGCCTGCGACAGGCTCGCGACGAGGATCCGCCTGTGATGGCGTGTCAGCAAGCCCTGCACCTCGAGCTCGCGCAGAGCTTCACGCACGGGGGTTCTACTGACGCCGAGCTGGCTCGCGATCTCACTCTCGGTGATGGCCTGCCCGGGAGCGAAAGCGCCCGACAAGATCCCGTCGCGGACGGCGACGAAGACATCGCCGACTGCGGACGAAGAGCGTTGTTGCGCGGCCGAAGCGTTGGCCGTGGTCGCGAACGGGTTGGGTTGCACCGGAGGAGTCCTCTCTCTGGCTCGCCGAGACGGGGCCGAGCATCGGTTCGCGTGCCGCGGTCTCAATCGCGACGGGCCATGCGGCCAGCTGAATACTTGTATGCTAATGCCAAGCTGGCAGCCACAATAGCAACCTCGAACCTCGGATCCGAAGAGCAACGCGAATCGATGACTAGGCAGAAGGTGCACACGTGGCCGACGATCTAGCGAATATCTTTTCCGCAGCCGAGCGGTTGATCGACCAGCTCGACAATCCCCATCACATCGCGATCATGGAAAACTACCGAATGCACGCGATGTTGGAGTATTGCGGCCGGTTCGACGAACTCCTGGCCCCCGAGATGACCATCGAGCACCCCGTTTACCGCATCTGCACGCCTCAGACCGGATATCGCGTGTACGACGGGATGGAGGAAGTGCGCGATGAGTTCTATGCCCCGCTGGTGGAACGTGGGCAGACGGTGCAAACCAAGGAGCAGGAACACATCGCCGTCAGCGACTGGGGATTCTCCCAGGAGCAATTTGTGCATCAGCACCTGAGGGGACACGCGGCGAAGGCCAAGGGGCATGACGTCGAAGACCTCGACGGCTACTACGTCGAGGACCATTGGACGTCGATGTATTTCGTCTACAACGAGGAAGCCCGTCTCGTCGGCGAGCATATCTATCACTCGCCGGCGACTGATCTGCGCAAGATCAGTCGCGAGGAGTTCTACGACCTCGAACAGCTGCGGGCCGTTCTGGAACCGAAGATCGCGGCGGGACCACACCGTCGGCTAGCGGTAGGGAGCAACGGGTGAGCGAAACTATCGTGTCGGGCATTCCTACGTTCTTCTCGGCCGAAGTAGCCGCCGATCCGTACGCGTTCTACCGAATGTTGCGGGCCGATGCGCCGGTGCACTATGACCCGGAGTTGAATGGCTATCTGATCAGCAGGCATGCGGACGTGGCACGGGGATACCGGGATCCGATCTTCAGCTCGCGCAGCTACGAACAGATCATTGAGCCGGTGTTCGGGCGATCGCTGCTGCAGATGGACGGCAAGGAGCATGCGCGCAAGCGTGCCCTGGTGACTCCTTACTTTCGCGGCAAGGGACTGGAAGCATGGCAGGGCGTCATCATGCGCAATGCCATGGCGATTCTGGGCGACGCCACCGCCGGCGCGGCCGAACACCTGGCCAGCCGATTCGAGCCGGGTCAAACGGTCGACATTGTGGACGAATTCTGCAATTACCTTCCGGTGTACGTCATTACGGAGATGCTTGGGCTGCCGCGAGACGATTATCCTCGCTTCAAACAGTGGTACACCGCGCACACGAATTTCATCGGTGCGTTCGGCACCGATCCCGAGATAGATCGGATCGGGCGGGCGGCGACCGCCGAACTGTGGGAGTATCTGACGCCGATCATCGCCGAGCGGCGCGCCAGCCCAGGCTCCGATCTGATCTCCACCCTGGTGACGGCAGAAGTCGAGGGCGAGACGTTCGATGACATCGAGGTCAAGACGCATGTCACCCAGCTGCTCAACGCGGGCTCGGAGACCACTGGAAAGGCGTTGGCGAGCATGATCGCCATAGTGCTCGGCCAACGCGAACTGTTCGACGAGATCTGTGAGGACCGCTCGAAGATCACCGCCGCCATCAGCGAGACATTGCGGTACATCCCGCCGTCGCAGATGAACAGTCGGCAGGTGACCGAGGACATCGAGTTGCATGGCCAGCACATTCCGGCAGGGTCGTTGGTGGTGTTGATGATCGGCAGCGCGAACAGAGACGAAGCGCGATTCGACCACGCCGACCAATTCGACCCGCGCCGCAGCGACCTGGAACACGAGAAGGTGTTCAACAACACCGGTGAGCATTTCGCGTTCGGTGGCGGACGACACTTCTGCCTCGGGGCGATGCTTGCTCGCAGTGAAATCGATGTCGGGATGAACCTGTTGCTGGACCGGTTCCCGAATATGCGAGTGGCCGATGGGTTCACGCCCGCGTGGACCGGGGTGAAGGCACGCTATCTTCCTCGACTCCTGTTGACGCTGTAGCGGCGGGCAGGGCGCCGGTGTCAGACGCGTACTACGAGCTGATTGACCAATCCGCTTCGTTCGGTGAACGATTCGGCGCGACCGAGTATGTGCGAAGCGCGTGGGATCCCAACCATCCAGAACGGTGCGCCGGTGTCGGCCTTGCTCGTTCGTGCGCTAGAGCGCTGCAGCCCCCGTGAGGGTGTTCGGTTGAGCCGGGTGGCGGTAGATCTTCTCGGCCCGGTTCCGATCTGCGATGAGCTCTGGGTTTCCGCGCAGATTGAGCGCGCGGGCTCGAAGATCGAACTGCTCAGCGCCGACATGCTGGGCCCAGGCCCCAACGGAGTATGGCGTGCTGTCGCCAAGGCCAGTGCATGGCGGTTCGCGAATTACGACACCGTGGCGCTGACCTTCGCCGTGGCGCCACCGTTGCGTCCGGTCGGAGAGGCTTCGCGGTTTCAGGTGGACGGGAGCCTTACCCCAAGCTATGTCACAAGCTTGGAGTGGTGCATGCTCACCGACTTGTATGACATTCCGGCGGAGTCTTGGGCTAGGCCGGTCGTCGACCTGGTTCACGGGGAGACGATGACGCCGCTGGAACGTCTGTTCACGGTGGCTGACATGGCGAATGGTCTGGGCACTCGAGTCGAGATGCTCGATTGGATGTTCATGAACACCGATCTGGTGGTGCATATCCATCGGATACCCCAGGGTGAGTGGGTTGGTGTGCAGGCCGAGACGAATTACGGGCCCGACGGAGTTGGAGTATCGGCAGGCACGCTCTTCGATCAGTGTGGTGCCGTCGCCAAAATCCAACAGGCTCAACTACTTAGGCCTCGGGTCGAGCGATGAGCGAGTTACGGTTCGACGGCCAGGTGGTGTTGGTCACGGGGGCTGGGCGCGGCCTCGGTCGAAGCCATGCCCGTGCGTTGGCCGCGCGAGGCGCGCGGGTGGTTGTTGCCGATCGCGGTGTCGAGGCCGACGGAAGTGGATCGTCGTCGGCTCCCGCCGACGCGGTGGTGGGTGAGATCACGAAGAACGGCGGTGAGGCGATTGCGTGTTACGGCTCGGTCGCCGAGGAGCAGTCCGCGAACGCGATCGTTGCCACGGCCATCGACTCCTATGGGCGTATAGATGCCGTTGTGAACAACGCAGGCATTGGTCTGGGCGGGCTGTTCGTCGAGACGGACCCGGCAACGTTCCGCACGCTGGTGGATGTTCACTATTACGGCACCCTCTACGTCACCAGGGCCGCGTGGCCGCATTTCGTGCGCGCAGGCTACGGACGCGTCGTCAACACGGTTTCGGAGGTGATGCTTGGGGGGATGCCCGGTGTGGTGCCGTACGGCTCGGCCAAAGGCGCGGTCTTCGCGCTCACTCGCGGACTGGCTGTCGAAGCCGCCGCGCACGGCATCCGGGTCAATGCCATCGCGCCCCGCGCATACACGCGGATGTCGGCGCCCCAATCCGATCAGATGGCGGCCAACATGGCCCCGCCGGACGGGACGCCGAAGAAACTCGCGGGCGCAATGGCTCCCGAGCAGTGCGCTTCAGCGGCTGTCTACTTGACACACCGGTCCTGCTCGCTCAACGGCGAATTGCTAACGGTCGGTCTCGGCGGCATCTCGCGCGTCGCCGTGGTTCAGAGCCCGGGAATTTGGCGGGAATCGCTGACCGCCGAGGATATCTCGAACAATCTAGACGCGATCGTGGACCTCGGCGCCGCGCACGAAATCCGTGCCATTCCCAATCTGTGACTGCGACTATCGCGTATTCGCCAGTCGCCCAACCCGAGCCATCAGTCCGGTGTATCGGGCACCGAGCAGGCGCGGCAGCGCCGCGGCCGCCCACCCGTCGGGTCCGATGACGATTCTGGCCCGGTTCCTGTCGGTGCCGCGCAGGATCAACCGGGCCGCCTTCTCCGGAGACGTCAGCGCGGCCCGTTGGAACTGCCGCACGGCCTTGTCGCGATCTTCGGTGTCGGCGGTGCGCATATTCGCGCCGAAGTTGCTGCCAACGACGCCGGGATGCACACAGTGCACGGTAATCGGATGCCGTTCGATGATCATCTCCTGGCGGATCGCTTCAGTAAATCCTCGCACCGCGAACTTCGATGTGCTGTAGCCGCTTTGGTAGGCGAAGGCGATCAGTCCAAATGCGCTCGAGATGTTCACGAGGCGGGCGGGCCGTTGCGGCGATCCGGCTTCGATCAGTTGCGGCAGGAACGCTTTGGTGCCGTTGACGACGCCGCCGACGTTGATCCCGATTAACCAGTCGAAATCTTCCCACGACATGTCGGCCGCGCTGGCGAACAGATCGACTCCGGCGTTGTTGAACACCATCGAGGCGGGCCCGAGGTCGCGACGTACATCGTCAGTTGACTTGCAGGATGTTCTCGTGCCCGTCGACGGTCGGGCGGCCGGTAGCCACCATTCCGCCCGCGTTTTTCGCCAGAACGTCGATGCGCGGGTAACGGTCGCGTAGTTCGCCGGCGAGCCGCCGAACCTGGGACAGGTCGGAGAACTCGGCGACGAAATGGTCCACATTCAGTTCCGCGGCGACAGATTTCGTCTTCTCTGGCGAGCGGCCGACCACGACGACGTTATGCCCGGCGGGGTGAAGCTGCCGGGCCCCGGCGGCGCCGAGGTCGTCGCTGGCGCCGGTGATGACGATCGTCCTACCCGTCAAACCCGTCCCTTCCGTCCCGTTCTGCGCAGTCGCCGTGTCGCGCACCTGAGCGGGGTAGGGCGGGCGGCTGGGAATCCAATGATTATTTTTATGTACGAGAATTAGCATTCTCGTATCAGGTCGGCGAATCCCCGTCACGCCAGACTGTCAGCGAAGCTGTTGAGTCGCAGCCTGCAGGACTTCGGCACCGGCGCCCGTCTTCTCCTTTGTGGACAGCGCCCGGATCGAGACGTCGTGGCCCTCGGCGGCTTTGCGTAGCGCGCCCACAGTGCCCTGATCGCGGGTCAGGTGGGTGAACGGATCCCAGTGATACCAGCGCATCGCGTTTTCGTACGTCATCTTGTTGATTTCGGCGTCGGGCACGTTGTGTTCGGTTAGGACCTCGTGCAGCTGCTCAGGGGCGTTGGGCCACATCGAGTCAGAGTGCGGGTAGTCCGCCTCCCAGCAGATGTTGTCGATGCCGACCGCGTTGCGCAGTTGCACGCCAACGTGATCGGAGATGAAGCAGGTCAGGAAGTGGTCGCGGAACACGTCCGAGGGCTTTTGCTTGCCGAAGTCCTGACCGGTCCACGTCGAGTGCATCTCGTAGGTGCGGTCAGCGCGCTCCAGGAAGTAGGGAATCCAGCCGGTGCCGCCCTCGGAGAGGGCGATCTTGAGGTCTTTATATTCCTTAACGGGCTTGGACCACAACAGATCCGCAGCCGCCTGCACGATGTTCATTGGCTGCAGGGTGATCATCACGTCCATCGGCGCATCCGGCGCCGTGATCGCTAACCTGCCGGAGGACCCGATGTGCACATTCATCACCGTGTCGGTGTCGACGAGCGCCTCCCACATCGGCTTCCAGTAGTCGAAGTCATGGAAGGACGGGTAGCCCATCGCGGCGGGGTTCTCGGTAAAAGTCAGTGCGTGCACGCCGCGTGCAGCGTTTCGACGGATCTCCTTGGCGCACGCCTCGGCATCCCAAATCACCGGCAGTGTCATCGGGATGAACCGAGCCGGGTAGGCCCCGCACCATTCCTCGACGTGCCAGTCGTTGTAGGCCTGCAGCAGCGCTAGGGAGAATGCCGGATCGTCGGTGGCGAACAGGCGCCCGGCGAAGCCGGGGAAGGACGGAAAGCAGATCGAACCGAGGATGCCGCCGGCGTTCATGTCCTTGATGCGTTCGTCGACCTGCCAGCACCCTGGCCGGATCTCGTCGAGGCCCTGTGGCTCCAAGCCGTATTCCTCTTTCGGCCGGCCCGCCACGGCGTTGAGCGCGACGTTAGGAATGACCACGTCGCGGAACTGCCAGGTATCGCTGCCGTCGGGGTTGTGCACCAGCCGCGGCGCCTCCTCGAGGTACTTCTTCGGGAGGTGATTCTTGAACATATCGGGTGGCTCGACGATGTGATCGTCAACGCTGACCAGAATCATGTCGTCTTTGTTCACTTCTGACCTTTCTGTCCGGCGCGCCAAGTGTATGTGAGTATACCGGCATACAAAAGGTGAGAATAGCGGCAATGATGGTCATCCACCGCGTCGATCGGGAGACGATGAGTTCATGACAACGGAGTGCGTCGGAGGATCTTCAACCACGTACTGGGCGCTGATCGAGTCGGCGGCGCGATCGCGGCCCGACCGGATCATCCTGTCCGACGACTACGGTCGGAACCTCACGGCTTCGGGGCTGCGCAAGTGCGCTTTGCGCACTGCGGCAGCCCTCACTGAAGCCGGCGTCTGCGAGGGCACCGTCGTCTCGTGGCAACTCCCGACGACGTTGGAGACCATGGTTGTGATGGCTGCGCTGGCGCGTCTGGGTGCCGTGCAAAATCCCATCCTTCCGATCTGGCGGGAGAACGAAATTCGCCATGCGATTGCCCAGATCGGAAGCGACGTGCTCGTCGTACCGCGCACGTGGCGAGGCTTCGACCACGGCGATCTCGCGCAGGCGTTGGCCCGTGAGTGCCCCATGACCCTGGTGATATTGGATATCGACGGCCCACCCGACAACCCGGATCTTCGGCTGCCCATGGGTGAGCCGTCCCGGTTGCCCGAGGCGCCGACGAATGCGGACGGCGTGGCCTGGATCTACTATTCCTCAGGCACTACCGCTGCGCCGAAAGGAATCCAGCACAGCGACGCGTCTGTGATGGCGGGGTGTGCCGGTGTTCTCGGCATGCTGGGAACTAGCAGCGACGACGTGACTCCGATCGCCTTCCCGGTCTCGCATATCGGTGGCGCCGCAATGCTCGCCGCCGCCCTGACGACCGGTATGCGGCTGGTTCTGTTCGATGTCTTCGATCCAGCCATGACGCCCCTCGCCATCGCCGCCCATCGCCCGACGCTGCTGGGTTCAGCGACACCGTTTTTCGTCGCCTACCTGGCGGCCCAGGATCGGTACGGTCCCGAGCCGCTCTTCCCCGCCCTACGCGGCTGCACCGGTGGCGGGGCGCCGATCGCCGCGGAGCTGGGACGGCGCGTACGACGAGTGCTGGGAGTGCCGGGGGTCGCGAACGCCTGGGGGCTGACGGAGTTTCCCGTTGCGACTTCGCCACGCTTGGACGACGCCGAAGAGCTGCTGGATCATTCCGTCGGCAAACCGGTGCCGGGGGTTCGCGTTCGGGTGGCGGATACCGAAGGCCGTGACGTGGCGACGGGCACAGAAGGTGAACTGAGGCTCAAGGGGCCGCAGTGCTTCAAAGGCTATGTCGACGCCTCACTCGACACCGACGCGTTCGACGCCGACGGTTGGTACCGCACCGGTGATCAGGGCCGTATCGACGCCGACGGAAACGTGCACGTCACCGGCCGGATAAAGGACGCGATCATCCGCAACGCGGAGAACATCTCGGCACTAGAGGTGGAGGAGGCGGTGATCACGCATCCCGACGTCGCGGACGTCGCTGTGATCGGTGTTCCCGATGAGCGGACAGGGGAGCGGGTTTGCGCGGTCGTCGTACCAGCGCGAGGCGCAATGGGCAGCATCACTGATCTCTCCACCCATTGCGGCGCACAAGGTCTCAGCAGGTACAAGTGGCCTGAGAGGGTAGAGCTCGTCGACGCACTGCCGCGCAACCTCACCGGCAAGGTGCTCAAAGCAGAACTTCGTCGCCGGTTTTCCTGAAGGGTGCGCCCGCCGCGGCCACACAGCCGAGGGACGCGGATGTTGATCGATGGATCGATCGGACTGCTCGATATGCGCATTTCCGTACCGATCCCGCTGTCGGCGCCAGGCATGCCGTGATAGTGGCCGCGATCACGCCGATTTACACGCGCGCGTCTTGCTCGGCCGCGAGCGCCTGCTGGATTACCGCCGCGCCGATGAACTCGTCGAGCAGATCCGCCGCCGACAGCAGGACCAAAGTCAGGCCACCATGCCCGGGCCAACCTCCGTCAGGATCTCGTGGCCGCCGCACTGCTGTCGGGGTAGCCGGCCCGCAGGCGCTGGCTCCGGCCGGCTGGCCAACCGGCACCGCCCTTCGCATTCCAGGCTTGACCGGTTGCTGTGGTGGCGACAATTTTTGGCTTCTGGTTCGCCACGTCGGCGGCGTGGAGGGCAGACGAACTGTCGCGTGGTTTCGGTGTTACTCACGGGTCGAGCAATATTGATGCCATCAACACCTGCGGCATATCCGCAGGTCGTTTCGTGTCGTTTCGCGTACTCTCGCGTAGATTAATTATGGGTTTCGCAGGTCACGGCCATTTCTGGGGCGGGTTCGATTCCCGGCAGCCCATCCTGCGCCCCATTTGGGGCGCAGTGGGGACCGCAGCAGAGTTAGGAACAGTTTCAGTCCGCGATCAACGCTGCTGAAGCTGGCTGTTGGCAATGCCGCGTCGTCGGCCCCGATTTCCGAGCTGCTTTCGATGCGCACCCGGCCACGGTTGTGCCGAGTTCGCGGTGTTGTCGTTCGGCATCGACAGCGCGATCGGCGAACCGGGGTATGCGCGGGGTACTGGGTCGGCTTCCTCTTTGTCGGCCGGGCTACACGATTTATGGCGGCACCTCGGAGGTGCAGCTCAACATTGTCGCCGAGCGTCTGCCGGGGCCTGTTCCTGCGATCCGTGGGGCAGTTCCTTAAGCGGAGAGGATAGGCGGCATAGTAGAGCCGCTGAGTGATGACGTTTGTATCCTCCTATGCGGTTGTGTCAGCGCCGACGTCGTCCGAAGGGAATAACGAGCTCATGGAGTCAAGCGCGTCGCGCTGGACGCCTTCGATCACTTCGACGTAAGTCCCCGTTGTCACGGTGATCGAGCTGTGCCGCAGGATCTTTTGGACTGTTGTCGGCTCGACTCCCATGGTGAACAGCAACGTCGCGCATGAGTGGCGCAGATCGTGCACTCTGAGTTGAGGTACGCCTGCCGTTTTGCACAGACTGCGGAACATGCGGTTGACGTTTCGGGGTTCAATGGGGCCGCCGACGGCCGTTGTAAACACCAGCCCCGTGTTACGCCACGTCGAACCGGCCGCCCACTGTTCTTTGAGTTGGCGTCGGTGGTGACTCGCAAGGATCGCCACGAGTGGCCCTGGGAGCGGCAGAACTCCCGCGGAGCCTTCGGTCTTGACACTGTCGAGCTTCAGTTCACCATCCACGCGGTGTAGCGCCCGGTTGATCGTGATGCGTCCGGATTCGAGATCCACTTCTTGCCATCTGAGCCCGAGCGCCTCACCACGTCGAAGTCCCATCGACAGCGCGACCGCCCACAGCGCGTAGAGCCGGTGGTTTTCCGCGGCCTTGAGGAAGCGGCGCGCCTCGGAACGTGTGAATGCTCGGACTTTCCGCTCGTCGGTGACACGCACCTGCACCAGACGCGCGACGTTGCGGCTTAGCAGCTCTTCGTCGACCGCATCCTGCAGAGCCGCTCTAAGCACACGCAGGATGTGTCGTATTGAACTCGCGGACAAGACATCGTTGCAGCATTGCGGTGGCTGCAGAGCGCAACATCGCGCCTTCGACTTTTCTGTCCGAGCGGCGTCCTTGCCCTGCGCGCAGCACTGACACTTGGTTTGCAGTCCGGTCAACCATGCGCGGATGTCGGCCGGCTGCAGCGACTTCAACTTGCGCTTTCCGATGCCGGGCACGATGTGCAGGCGCACATCACCCTCGTATGTCGCGTACGTCGTGCGTCGGATGCTGGGCTCTGCGATGATCTCGAGCCAATAGGTCATGTAGTCCGCAACGGTAAATGTTGTTGTTGCCGTAGGTATACCGCGTCGCTGCTGTTCGAGAAGCTTGCCCAGTTCGTCCAATGCGGCACGTTCGGTGCGGCCGTAGACGCTGATGCGCCTGCGTCGCCCGTCGGGGGTGTCGACAAAAACCTTCGCCTCCCACCGGCCGTCGGCACGGCGGTATACGCCGCCTTGGCCATTGGCGTTGCGCTTGGGCTTCCCGCGTGCAGCCATTAGGCGGACTCATCGATCAAGCTGGCGAGATAGTCTTCGAAGGATTGCCGAATAATCCGACGGCACCTACCGATCTGGACCGAAGCGAGCCTATCCTCCCAGATAAGCCGGTAGATCATCCAGCGACTGACCGCGAGTCGGTCTGCAGCCTCTTGAACCGTGATCAATTCGGCCAGAGATCCACCGGCCATCGGACCTTCACCTACCCGCCTCTGTGCCTGAGCGCTAGCAATCGACAATCTAGGACTCAGCATAAGGCCTATTACGCTTGGGAGCAACACACATGGGTACGATACGCTCTGGCCTGTTACGCCCGAGCCGTATGAGGTTGGCAGCCATGCCTAGCGCCGAACCCTCCTCGCTGAACGAGACCACCCGATTGTTTGGCGAAAGAGTCAGGCAACGCCGGCTGGAACTGGGCCTGAGTCAGGAAGCGGCTGCCGTTCGATGCGGCATCCACTGGACGCAACTGGGCAAGGTGGAGCGCGGCCAGCGCAGTCTCCGGCTCGAAACAATCGTCAAGATCGCTGCTGGCCTGGACATCGATCCGGGGAAATTGGTCACCGGGCTGCCGAAGCCCGAACTTCAGTAAGATGGCCCGCAAGACGTCCGCCAGGTCCAAGCGGCGTGAAATCGCCGCCTCTACACATCCGGAACCTGTATTTTGCCTTCGTTCGGCCTTTAATAGGGTGCATTTGGGCCTTTAAGGGTGACAGCACCTCGTACCCAGAGGAGGACACTCACGACTCCCGTGACTTTCCGTCCGAACCCCGCCGCCAGGTTCAGCGTCTAGTGCAGGACGCCGCCGAAGTCGCCCCGAGGCGGGCTCAAAGCCGCGGAGCAGCTAGGGCGCCTCGGCGAGGGTGACCTCGGCGCCGATGTCCTGGCGATGCGGGTGCAGGTCGGCCGGGCATCGATGCGGCGTCGGCGACGATGACCACGACTTCGATCCAGGGAAATTGTTCACCGGGTTGCCGGAGCCTGAGCTGCACTAAGACTGCCGGCAAGACGTCCGCCAGGGTCCACGCGGCATCAAGATCGCCGCCTCTACACATGCCAAACCTGTATTTGGCCTTCGTTCGGGACTTTAAAGGGTGAAAGCGACCTTCACCTAGAGGAGGACACCCATGATTCCCCCGACCTTCCGTCCCGAACCCCGCTGCCACGTCTGCCGCACCGACTCCATTCGCGACGATGTCAATGCGATGCTGGCCGGGGGATCGTCCTACGCCCAGATTGTTCGCGCCGTCGCCGCGGACGGCGCTGGCGAGCTCAGTTTGGACAGCGTGCGCAACCACGCGAACCGCCATTTTCCGGTCCAGAACGCTGCCCAGGCCACCTTCCGCGAAATTGTCGAGCGCCGGGCGGCCCAGAACCGGATCGATTTCATCAACGGGGTTACCACGGCCGTTACCCCGCTGGCCTACTACGAGACGTTGATGGTTAAAGCCTTCCAGCGTCTGGTACAGGACGAGATCAAAGTCAGCCCCGAGACCGGGCTCAAAGCCGCGGAGAAGCTCCAGGGCGCCCTTGGCGAGGGTGACCCCGGCGCCGATCTCCTGCGGGTTCGGGTGCAAGTCGGCCGGATAATCGAAGCGGTGCACGCCATGGTGCCCGAGTCGAAGTGGGGTGAGCTCGCCGCCAGGCTCAATGATGCCGAGCTCGTTCAGCCCTCTCGCGAGCCTCTCTATGCGGGCGAAGATGAGGACGAGGACGAGCCGTTCGATGCCCGTGGTGTCGGCGACGGTGACGATGACGAGCCGTTCGATGGCGGTGGTATCGGCGATGATGACGATGACGAGCCGTTCGATGGCGGTGGCGTCGGCGATGATGACGATGACGAGTCAATTGATGCCGGTGATGTCGGCGACGATGACGACGAGCCGTTCGATCCCGGTGACGTCGGCGACGATGCCGACTTCTGAGCGAATCCGCCCGCAGCCGAGCTGGCCGGCCTTCTCCCGGTCGACCTCGGCGCCGGGAGTAGTGCGAGATACGCGGTACTTACCCGTATATATGCGGTACTTACTCGAACTTGCCCCGCGCCGGGCCCCTCCGGGCGCCGTGGGCATCTCGGTGGAGCACTGACGACACTCTTGACGACAACGCTGACGACAGCACCTGCTCCAGCGACGTCGACTACACGGCCTGCGTCGCGACATCGTGCCTGTTCAGGGAGTGTGCCTACTCCTGGCAGTGTGGGGGTCAGGGGTTCGAGTCCCCTTAGCTCCACAGTCAGATGGCCACGTAGATGCGTGCTGATGGTTAGCTACTAAGACCTGAAAAAGTCGGCGCGTTGATCCACCGTGAGGTGCTGCTGAGCAGAGAGGATG
>NZ_JBKQOI010000324.1:0-2848 GCF_052145595.1 Mycobacterium sp.
CCGAGTCGGTACGCTGGCGATCGCCGCCCGTTACGGGCGGCCACGGGAATCTTTGCACATCTCATCGGTAAGGTCGGGGCTTCGGAGTTGGCGCTGTTCTTTCAGATCCTTGGGTTTGCGCTGTTCATTTTCTGGCTGCTGCTCATCGCTCGGGTCGTCGTTGAGTTCATCCGCTCGTTCAGCCGCGACTGGCATCCCACCGGTATCACCGTGGTGATCCTGGAGATCATCATGTCGATCACCGATCCGCCGGTGAAATTGCTGCGCCGGCTCATCCCACAACTCACCATCGGGGCGGTCCGGTTCGACCTGTCCATCATGGTGCTGTTGCTGGTCGCGTTCATCGGCATGCAACTGGCGTTCGGCGCCGCGGCGTGAGCCAGCCGCCGCGGCCGGAGCCGGGAGACAGTTCGGCCACGTTTTAGCTTCGGTTCGGTAGGCGCCATTTGAAAATTCTAAGGATTCGGATTTTATTGGCCTTAGTGTCTGAAATTGGTTCTTATTTATTGGGCTAATCGGCTACCGCCGGGTCTGGTGTGACAGGATGGACGGCAGTTGCGCGACGGCTACCACTCCGTTCTACACTTTCCAGATCGTTTGACAGGAACTCGAGGGGACGAACAATGCCGCTTACACCAGCCGACGTTCACAATGTGGCGTTCAGTAAGCCGCCTATCGGCAAGCGCGGTTACAACGAAGATGAGGTCGACGCCTTCCTCGACCTGGTGGAGAACGAGCTGACGCGGCTCATCGAAGAAAACTCCGATCTGCGTCAACGGATCGAGGAACTGGACCAGGAGTTGGCCGCCGGCGGTGGCGGCGCCGGTCCGGCTGTCTCTGCCGCGCCCACCCAGGCGATCCCCGTCATCGAGCCCGAACCCGAGCCGGTCAAGCCGGCACCGGTTGCAGCCGCAGCTGCCGCGGGAACCAATGAGGAACAGGCCATGAAGGCCGCTCGGGTATTGGCTCTGGCGCAAGACACCGCCGACCGGCTCACCGGCACCGCGAAGACCGAATCGGAGAAAATGCTGGCCGACGCCCGCGCCAACGCCGACCAGATCCTCAGCGAGGCCCGTAGCACCGCCGAGACCACGGTCGCCGATGCCCGGCAACGCGCCGACACGATGCTGGCCGATGCCCAAAGCCGCTCCGAGACCCAGCTGCGCCAGGCCCAGGAGAAGGCCGACGCCCTGCAGGCCGACGCGGAACGCAAGCATTCCGAGATCATGGGGACCATCAACCAACAGCGCACCGTGCTGGAAGGCCGCCTCGAACAACTGCGTACCTTCGAACGCGAGTACCGCACCCGACTCAAGACCTACCTGGAATCTCAGCTCGAGGAACTCGGCCAGCGCGGATCGGCGGCACCCGTCGACTCCAGCGCCGACGCCGGTGGGTTCGACCAATTCAATCGGGGTAACAACTAGCCGCAGAACGGTGCCGGACACTCGCCTGACTTCGAGGTCGGCATACTGGACCCGGTAGTCCCCGCTCGTCGGCTGGAGGATCGATGCTGATCATTGCCCTGGTGCTCGCCCTGATCGGGCTCGTCGCGTTGGTGTTCGCGGTCGTCACAAGCAACGAGCTGGTGGCCTGGGTGTGCATTGGCGCCAGCGTTTTGGGCGTGGTGCTACTGATCATCGACGCAGTGCGGGAACGCCAGCGACGTGAATTAGGCGGCAAAGACCACGACGAGGACGGGACCAAAGACGACGAGGGGGCCTACGTCGACTATCCCGAGGAAGTCCCCGACGAGGGCGAACAGCACCTCGCCAGCGAGGACACCACCGTTGATGACTCGTCGCCGCAAGCCGGCACCGAAGCGGGCGAGGACTCGACGGTACCCGCCGATGGCCGCAGCGAGGACCGGGCCAAGTAGACCGGCCAAGCAACGCTTTGGCGGTCCCGCACGGGCTCAGCTGGTTGGCGTGTTCAGCAGCTCGCGCACCTCATCGTCACTGACCTGGTGAAAGTCGGCGTAGACCTGTCCGACGGCTTCGAACCCGGGCGGCATGGTTGAGCACACCACCTCATCGGCTTCCTGCGTGAGCTCGTGGCAGGTCGACTCGGGGCCGACAGGGACCGCGACGACGATCGATTGCGGTCCGGCCGCCCGCACGGCCCGCACGGCGGCCAGCATGCTGGCACCGGTGGCGATGCCGTCGTCGACCAAAATCACAATCTTGCCGCGCGCGTCGGCGATCGGGCGCCCGCCCCGATATGCCTGCTCGCGCCTGGCGAGCTCGGCGGTCTCGCTCGCTATCACCTCGCGGACCTGCTCGTCGGTGATGTGCAAGCTGGAAACCACGTTGTCGTTCATGACAACCCCGCCGCCGCTGGCCACCGCCCCCATCGCAAGCTCCGACCAGCGCGGCACCCCGAGCTTGCGGACCAGGAAAACATCCAGCGGGGCGTGCAGGGCCGCGGCGATTTCCCACGCCACGGGAACGCCGCCCCGTGCCAGTCCGAAGACCAGCACATCGTCCTTGTCCCGGTAGGAAGCCATCTCCGCGGCCAGCGCGCGACCGGCTTCACGACGGTCGCGGAACGTACGCGTCGCAGTTCGCCGGAGAAAGCCGCTCGGTGGGGTCATTGGTTCGCACTCCAGGCTACTGGCTTTATCCAGCCTCCCGGCGGTGGCGAAGCGCCAAGAACAAGGCCTATTCAGCCGAATCGTCAATGTGGGCCGGATAACCTTGTCCGTGAACGGGATTGGCCACGGCAACAATGCCCAGATATCGCTTTGCAGGTCAGGCACGATCGAGAGGATCCGCGATATGAGTCGGCGCTCTAACACCTACACGGGCTACAGCATTGCTTGCGCAATCGTCTGGGGCGTCATCCTGGC
>NZ_JBKQOI010000325.1:0-6847 GCF_052145595.1 Mycobacterium sp.
GCACCCGAGGATCCCGACGTGCAGGCCGAGGTGGTGAACCTTCGCGGTCTTGGCGCGATCATCGATGACACCAGCAGCCAACTGGTTTCGTCGGCGGTCGCGCTGCTGAACTGGCATGACAGTGCACGATTCAGCGCGGCCGACGGCTCACCGACCAAACCGGCCAGGGCGGGCTGGTCGCGGGTGAATCCGGTCAATGGTCATGAGGAGTTCCCGCGTATCGACCCGGCGGTGATCTGTCTGGTCCATGACGGCGCCGACCGGGCGGTGCTGGCTCGCCAGGCGGTGTGGCCGGAGCGGATGTTTTCCCTGCTGGCCGGTTTCGTCGAGGCCGGTGAATCGTTCGAAGTGTGCGTCGCCCGAGAGATCCGCGAAGAAATCGGCCTGACCGTCCGCGACGTGCGTTACCTGGGCAGCCAGCCGTGGCCGTTCCCGCGTTCCCTCATGGTCGGCTTCCATGCTCTGGGCGACCCGGCTGAGGAGTTCTCGTTCAACGACGGTGAGATCGCCGAGGCGGCCTGGTTCACCCGCGACGAGGTTCGCGCGGCGCTCGAAGCCGGCGACTGGTCAAGCTCGTCGGAGTCGAAACTGCTGCTGCCGGGATCGATTTCGATCGCGCGCGTGATCATCGAATCCTGGGCTGCGGTCGTCTGAGGCGGCGTGTCTTAGCCGCCGACTTCGGCCAGCTTCGCCTTGACCTGGGCCGCACTCGGGTTGGTCAGCGTCGACCCGTCGGCAAACTTCACCGTCGGGACCGTCCTGTTGCCGCCGTTGACCGAGCCGACGAACTCCGCTGCCGCTGGATCCCGCTCGATATCGACCTGGTCGAAGGAGATCCCGTTCGACTTGAGCACCGTCATGAGCCGATGGCAGAAGCCACACCATGACGTCGTGTAAACGGTGAGCGGCGCATTGGTCATAGCCCGTCTAACGTAGCCCGGCGACGGTGCGTTCCGCGCACCGGGATGGCGCTGGGCGGCCCTGGAAAATGAAGCAACTCGCCGACGCGACACGCTGGGCAAGGCAATTAAGGCGTGGCGCTACGCACGGTTTGTCGGCCAGCGCTGCCAAGATGGACGCCATGCCGATGGTCGCTGACGCATTGACCGCCGGGCTGGACGACGAGCAGTGCGAAGCCGTGCTGGCTCCGCGCGGACCGGTCTGTGTGCTTGCCGGCGCCGGAACGGGCAAGACCCGCACCATCACTCACCGGATCGCCCAGCTGGTCGCGAGTGGCCATGTCGCCGCGGGGCAGGTGCTGGCGGTCACATTCACCCAGCGCGCGGCGGGGGAGATGCGCGCCAGGTTGCGGACGCTCGATGCCGCCACGCACAACGGTTCCGGTGTCGGCGCGGTGCAGGCCCTGACCTTTCACGCCGCAGCGCACCGCCAGCTGCGCTACTTCTGGCCGCGGGTGGTCGGTGACACGGGCTGGCAGCTGCTGGACAGCAAGTTCGCCATCGTGGCCAGGGCGGCCAACCGTTGCCGGATGAATACCAGCACCGATGACGTGCGTGACCTGGCCGGCGAGATCGAGTGGGCCAAGGCGTCGCTGATCGGTCCCGAGGAGTACGCGTCCGCCGTCGCCGCTGCGGGCCGAGACATCCCGTTGGATGCCGCGCAGATCGCGGCCGTCTACTCCGCCTATGAGGCCCTCAAAGTCCGCGACGAGTCGGTCTCGCTGCTCGACTTCGATGACCTGCTGCTGCACACCGCGGCCGCGATCGAGAACGACGCCGCCGTGGCCGAGGAGTTCCGGGATCGCTACCGCTGCTTTGTCGTCGACGAGTACCAGGACGTCACCCCGCTGCAGCAGCGTGTGCTGTCGGCGTGGTTGGGTGATCGAGACGACCTGACCGTTGTCGGCGACGCCAATCAGACCATCTACTCGTTCACCGGGGCCACACCCGGTTTCCTGCTTGAGTTCTCGCGGCGGTTTGCGGAAGCCACCGTGGTGCGCCTGGAACGCGACTATCGGTCCACCCCGCAAGTGGTGTCGCTGGCCAACCAGGTGATCGCCGCGGCCCGCGGCCGGGTGGCCGGCAGCAAGCTTCAGCTGTCCGGCCAGCGTGCGCCGGGTCCGGCCCCGTCGTTTCATGAGCATCCCGATGAGACCGCCGAGGCCGCCGCGGTCGCGGCGTCGATAACGCGACTGATCGAATCCGGCACCCCGCCATCCGAGATCGCCGTGCTCTACCGGGTCAATGCGCAGTCCGAGGTCTACGAGGAGGCGTTGACCGAGGCCGGTATCACCTATCAGATTCGCGGCGGCGAGGGGTTCTTCCACCGTCAGGAGATCAAGCAGGCGCTGTTGGCGCTACAACGCGCGGCCGGGCGTGGCGGCGGAGGGGCTGCAGAAGGCCCATTGCCCGACGTGGTGCGCACGGTCCTGGAACCGCTGGGGCTGACGGCCGAGCAACCGACCGGCATGCGGGCGCGGGAGCGTTGGGAGGCGCTGGCCGCGCTGGCCGAACTCGTCGACGACGAAGTGGCGCAGCGTCCGCAGCTGGAACTTCCGGAGCTGCTGGCCGAGCTCCGGATGCGCGCCGACGCGCGGCACCCACCGGTGGTAAGGGGCGTCACGCTGGCTTCACTGCACACCGCCAAGGGGCTTGAGTGGGATGCGGTGTTCCTGGTCGGGTTGGCCGACGGCACGTTACCCATCTCGCACGCGTTGGCGCACGGCGCCGAGAGCGAGCCCGTCGAGGAGGAGCGACGGTTGCTCTACGTCGGAATCACCAGGGCCCGAGTCCATTTGGCGCTCAGCTGGGCTCTAGCCAGAAGCCCAGGCGGACGGCAGAGCCGCAAGCCGTCGCGGTTCCTCAACGGCATCGCGCCACAGACGCGTGCCGATCCGGCGCCGAGCAGATCGCGGCGCAACCGCGGCGCCGCAAGCCGCTGCCGGATCTGCAACAACAACCTGACCACCCCGGCAGCCATCATGCTGCGGCGATGTGAAACATGTGCCGCCGACATCGACGAGGAGTTGCTGCTGCGGCTGAAGGCTTGGCGGCTGGACGTCGCCAAGGAACAGAAGGTACCGGCGTATGTCGTGTTCACCGACAACACACTGATCGCGATCGCCGAGCTGCTGCCAGACGACGAAACGGCCCTGATCGCGATTCCGGGTATCGGCGCACGCAAGCTGGAACAGTACGGGCCGGACGTGCTCGAGTTGGTCAGGCAAGCCCGCTGAGGCAAACGTCCAGGTCAGAAAATCGGTTGTGGCTACCGGTCGCTACCATTTACCCTCGAAACCGCATTCCGCTGTCGGCTGAAGGCTGACGGGCGCGCAGGCAGGACGAAGGGAGGGTCGCCACGATGATCACCAACGCGTTGGGTGCTGGCGTGGCTGTCGCGGTGCTGACCGCGGTTACCCCCCATGCCGCCCACACCGCCGCGCCGGCGGCAGCGGTTAAGCACCGTGTCGCCGCCGCGACCGACGCGTCCGTGCATCGGGGTCATACGTAAGCGCTACGTAACCAGCCCGGTTTTCGCCAGATGGCCACGGACCCGAAGTCACAAGGATCCGTGGCCACAGTTATATGGGTCGACAGCCTCCCTACCTGGTCCGGATCACCGCGAAGGACAGCCACCAGACCAGGAAGCAGGTGAACAGGACATGTCCGCACTGCCAGTTCCCAGACCCACGCTGCTGGAGTTGCCGTGCCACGCCGACGAGCCCGACCTGTGGTTCGCCGAGGCCCCAGCCGATCTCGAGCGTGCCAAGGCGCTGTGTGCGGGTTGCCCGATCCGCCGCGAGTGTTTGGCGACGGCGCTGGAACGGGCCGAACCCTGGGGCGTGTGGGGCGGTGAGATCCTCGAGCGAGGTTCGATCGTGACTCACAAACGTCCGCGCGGACGTCCCCGTAAAGGCCGGAAAGACGCCGTCGCTGCCTAGGCCCCGCTAGACGACCGCGGTATCGGGCTCGGCGAAACCGGGGATCAGCTCTTCTGACAGCGCCTTGATCGGCACGTGTGCATCCAACTGGCACAGGATCGCGGCCACCGACGCGATGACACGCATCGGGATAGCGAGCTTGGGCGGCAGGTCCATTTGCCGAGCCGTTTTGATTTGGGACACCGACCGATCGATATGACTGACGGTCATTCTCTGCAACCACTTACGGGTGTAGTGGAAGACATCGACCTTGATGGGCTCGACGTACTGGCGCAGCATTTCATCGATGTCGCGCACCGACACCTGCTGGCCTTTCTGGATGAAACCGGCCTTCTCCATCGTCGGCAACAGCAGCTCATAGTTCTTGTCGCGGGCCAATCGGATCGTCATCCCGAGCTCGATGGGATAGCCGCCGGGCAGGGGTGCGACGGCACCGAAGTCGATGACGCCCATCCGGCCATCGGGCAGCAGCATGAAGTTTCCCGGGTGGGCATCGCCGTGCAGCATTCCCAGCCGGCGCGGCGCGTCGAAGGTGAGTTCGAGCAGGCGGGTGCCGATCAGATCGCGCTGCTCAGGGGTTCCGTGGCGAATGATTTCCGCCATGTGCAAGCCCTCGATCCATTCCTGGACCACGACCTTGGGCGCGCTGGCCACGATGTGCGGTACCGCGAAGTTCTGGTGGCCCTCGTACGCCTTGGCGAATGCGCGCTGGTTGTCGGCCTCCAGCCGGTAGTCGAGTTCCATTTCGGTGCGCTGGATCAGTTCATCAACGATGCCTTGGACGTCGGCGCCCGGGGAAAGTTGTTTGAACACGCTGACCATCCGTTGCATGGTCTTGAGGTCGGCGCGTAGCGCCTCGTCGGCTCCCGGGTACTGGATCTTGACGGCCACGTCGCGGCCGTCGGACCACACCGCTTTGTGAACTTGGCCGATGCTGGCCGACGCCACCGGAGTGTCGTCGAACGCGCTGAACCGCTCCCGCCACTTGGTGCCCAGCTGTGCATCGAGCACCCGATGCACCTTGTTGGCGGGCAGCGGCGGGGCGTCCTTCTGCAGCTTGGTCAGCGCCTCGCGGTAGGGTTCGCCGAACTCCTCGGGAATGGCGGCTTCCATCACCGATAAGGCCTGGCCCACCTTCATCGCGCCGCCCTTGAGCTCGCCCAGGACGGTGAACAGCTGGTTGGCGGCTTTCTCCATCAACTCGGCCTGGACTTCGTCCTTCGACTTACCGGTCAGCCGTTTACCGAAGCCGAGCGCAGCCCGGCCGGCAAAGCCGACCGGAATGCTCGCCAGCTTCGCGTTGCGCGCAGCACGGCCGCGTTTGATGTCTGCCACGCATCCATCATCCATGACGGTCACCACGCCATGTTGTCGATCTGGCCACAACTGGTTGCCGGGCTGGTGGTGCGCATCGTGCCAAGGGCCGGAGCCGGGCGCGACAGCACACCCGTCGCCTCATCGGGCATCCAGCCCTAGGTTGTCCTGTGCGGGTTGTAGTTTTGCGACTCACCGAAACGCGCATCCGAAGGGTGGTACCGAAAAAGCCATGTCAGCAAAGCAAACGCAGCACGAAGCCGCCGACGCCCTGTTCAGGGCGATCATCGCAACGCTGGACAAGAACCGGAACGACGGCACCTTGACCGCGCAGGTTCTGGAGGAGCTCGCCAGGGCGTACGCGTCGGTGTCGACGAACGTCCCGGAACCGGGACGACTGGGCTAGACAGCGACGCCTGGGTCAACAGGAGCACAACGGATGCCTGGTCCATTGACGCGCGACGATGGAGCCGGCGTTGAGGTCGAACTCCAAGGTGGCGTTCAGCGCCGGTGGCGGCGCGGGATCGGGCACCGCCTCCCGCCCGCGCACCGCCGCGATCACCCGGTTCACTTGACTGAGCGCCAGCGCCGCCGTCGCCAGCAAGGTGGCCCTGTCGGCCACCCCGACGGTGTCTCGCAGCTGGGCGGCGATGGCCGGCCACGCGGTGTCGCGGTCGCTGCGGTGCAGGTCAGCGCAGCCAAGGCAGCTTGTCACTCCAGGAATGACCAGAGGGCCCACCAGGCCGATTCCGTCTCGCACTCGAACCGGAAGGTGTGGCACGCCCCGGCTTTGCAGATCGCGCACCATGCGCGGGTCGGCGACCAGGTAGTCCGACAGCACCACCAGATCCACGGCGGTGTGCGACACGGCGGCGTGCGGTTGGCTGCTGTGCGCGATGCGGGCCCCCGAGCACCGCAACGCCTCGACGAGCAACTCGGACAGCGGTCCGCGGCCGTGCACCCGGATCGAGGGCGCCCGGCCGCGAGACTGCCGGCATTCGGTCGCGACTCCTGCGTCCACCAGTTTTGCGACGAGGTTTGTCAGGCCATCGGCGTCCTTCAACCCGTGGTTGACGGCTTGGCGCTGCAACGCGGATATCGGTGTCGGTGAGCGCATGGACCGCAGCAATGCGGCCAGCTCCGCGGCGGCCAGGCCGCACGGCGGCCGGACCAGAACGGCGCGTCGGGGATCCCAGCCGACCTGAACGGCGCCGTCGGGTCGCAGCAGCACCGGCATCGCCGGATCCAGCGCATACAGCGAAAGCACGGCCGCCGACATGGATTGAGACTGTGCCACGCCGACGGCGAACACCGCGCTCAGTTATCCACAGCACCGCCGCCGGCGTAGGCACCTTGCTCCTGGGATCAGCTAACGCCGCAGCCTTGCCCGGTTCGGCGGAGTTGTCGTTGGAGGTCACGTTCGGTTCTAGGTATTTCCACTTAGTGATTACCAGGGCAGCTAGGCAGTGCGGCGTATCGTCTGGCGCTATGGAGACGCACAGCTTCAAGCTCGAGTTGCCCCAGGGGACCACGATAGAGGCTGCGTACTGGGCGGGCTTAAAGCACATCGAGGAGACGCTGAATCTCAAGGCCTACGCGGACTATCGCCCGGTTGGGTCCGAGCCGCACCCA
>NZ_JBKQOI010000326.1:0-8239 GCF_052145595.1 Mycobacterium sp.
CCGGAGGCTCGTGCCGGCCGACCGGAAGATCGGCGTCTCGGCTCAAGGGGCCGGACCCGTACGCCGATGGAGGGGACATGGCCGACGTCCTTGCCGCTCCACGAATCCTGACCTCGGCGCCCCGGCACCACGACCGTTTGACCAGCCCGGCGGTGTTCCTCGAACAACTGGGGCGCTCCATCGACCGCAACGACGGTGTCGCCGGGGCCATCGCCGTCCTCTCGCTTGCACCCGACCCCCTGACCTTCACCGACGGCTCGGGTTCGTGGCAGGGCCGACAGGAGATCTGCTGGGTCGCCGCCGGGCGCATCGTGGGTTGCCTCCACTACTCGGACCTGGTGACTCGTCTCTCGACCGACCGATTTCTCGTGCTGTCCGAAGGAGTCGGAGGGGTGGACGGTGCCGCGCAGCTGGCCGAACGACTTCGAACCGCGGTTCGCTGGCCGGAGCGATCGGGTGGCGAGGAGCGATGGGTCACCGCGAGCATCGGCATCGCACTCGCCGAGGGGTGCATCACTCCCGAGCAGCTGGCCGACCATGCGGCGACCGCCATGCAATCGGCCCAGGCCACCGGCGGGGACCGGTACCAGTTCTTCGGAGGTTGGCTGACGTCGACGGTCAGCTCCGCGGTCGCGGGTTCGGCGCCGGTCCAGCCCACCGTGGCCTTCCAGCGCTTCAGCGCGATGGTGAGCCGATGGCCCATCCGCGCCGCCCTGCCGCCGACGCCGGTGCGGATCAACAGCTCACCGTCTGATGCGTCTAAACTCCAGTCGTCGGCCAAAGACAGACTGCAATCAGACGGTCAAGACGGTGCGGTAGTGCGCACGGCCCTGCTCCAACGCCGCGTAGCCCTCGGCAACTTGCGAAAGCGGCAGCTCCTCGATCCACGCCCGCACACCCGACAGGACCGCGAAATGCATTGTGTCTTCAACATCCTTGGCGGTCCCGGAGGGATGGCCGATAACGCTGAGCCCGGGCGTTATCAGCTGAAGCGGACTGATCGGCAGCGGGTCAGCCGTGACGCCGATGGTGACCAGTTCTCCTTGGGGCTGTAAGCCGCCGACCGTTGCGGCCATCGCCCCCGAGTTGCCTGCGGTGGCCAGCACAACCGCAGCCCCGCCCAGAGCCTGCAGCGCCTCGGCGACGTCGCTGTTGCTCGAGTCAATGTAGTGATGCGCGCCCAGCTTGAGAGCGTCGTCCTTTTTGGCGCTGCCACGGTTGATCGCGATGGTCTCGAAGCCCATTGCGCGCGCGAACTGCACCCCGAGGTGGCCGAGTCCGCCGACACCGAGTATCGCAACCCGGTCACCGGGCAACGCCTTCGTGTGGCGCAACGCGTTGTAGGTGGTGACGCCCGCACAGCCCATCGGGGCGGCTTCCGCGTCCGAAAGTTCCGACGGAATCCGGGCCAAAGCGGTGGCCGGCGCGGTCACCGATTCGGAATAGCCACCAGGATACTGCCAACCCGGGACCTTCCCGTTCGCGCAGTGGATGAAAATCCCCTTGCGGCACGGATCGCAGTGGTTGCAGTTTCCACCGAACCAGCCGACGGCAACGCGATCGCCGACCGCGAAATCCTCAACGCCGTCGCCGAGTTCCGCTATCTTTCCGGCGATTTCATGCCCGGGTGTCAACGGCCACGACAACCCTGGGAACGCACCGCCGACAAAGTGAGCGTCGGTGCCGCAGATACCGCAGGCGCCGACGTCAATGCGCACTTCGCCGCGCACCGGTGCCGTCGTGTCGACCTCGACGAGTTCCAGCGATGCGCCGGCGGACTTCACCTGGACTGCTTTATGGGAGTTCATGGGCGCAGTCTAGTGCGCCACAGGGCATTTCGCGGTGCCGCTGCCGTAGTCGACCTGCCAGTGCTTGATCCCGTTCAGCCAGCCCGAGCGGAGCCGCTCGGGTTTGGCGAGCGGTTCCAGGTTCGGCATGCTGTCGGCGATGGCGTTGAACATCAAGTCGATCGTCATCCGCGCCAGGTTGGCCCCGACGCAGTAATGTGCACCGGTGCCGCCGAATCCCACGTGCGGGTTGGGATTACGCAAGATATTGAAGGTGAACGGGTCTTCGAACACGTCCTCGTCGAAGTTGGCTGAGCGGTATGCCATCACCACCCGCTGTCCCTTCTTGACCTGCACGCCGGACAGTTCGTAGTCCTCCAAAGCCGTCCGCTGGAACGAGGTGACCGGGGTGGCCCACCGAACGATCTCGTCGGCCGTGGTGGCGGGACGCTCCCTCTTGTACAGCTCCCACTGGTCGGGGAAGTCGGTGAAGGCCATCATGCCCTGGGTGATCGAGTTGCGGGTGGTCTCGTTGCCGGCGACCGCCAGCAGAATGACGAAGAAGCCGAACTCGTCGTCGGAGAGTTTGTGACCGTCGATGTCGGCCTCGATCAGCTTGGTGACGAGGTCTTGCCCCGGATTCTTCGCCCTGTCGGCGGCCATCTGCATGCCGTACATGATCAGCTCGACGGAAGCTGTGATGGCGTCATTGCTGGCGAACTCGGGGTCCTGGTCGCCGACCATCTCGTTGGACCAGTGGAAGAGCTTCTTGCGGTCTTCCTGCGGCACACCCATCAGGCCGGCGATCGCCTGCAACGGCAGCTCGCACGACACCTGTTCGACGAAGTCGCCCGATCCCTCAGCGGCCGCGACCCCAACGATGCGCCGGGCGCGTTCGGTGAGATCATCGCGCAGGCGCTCGATGGCTCGGGGAGTGAAGGCCCGCGAGATGATCTTGCGCAGCCGGGTGTGCTGTGGCGCGTCCATGTTGAGCAGGACGAACTTGCCGCGTTCGACCTGCTCGCCGACCGTGCCGTCCTTGTAGCGCGGCAGGGCGGTCTTCTGCAGGCTGGAGAAGACGTCGCTGCGCAGCGAGATTTCCTTGACGTCCTTGTGTTTGGACACCACCCAGAAGCCGCCGTCGTCGAACCCGCCCGCACCCATGGGTTGCTCGTTCCACCAGATCGGTGCGGTCCGGCGCATCTCGGCCAGTTCTTCCACCGGAAGCCGCTCCGCATAGATGTCCGGGTCGGTGAAGTCGAAGCCGGGCGGCAGATTGGGAACCGGTTTGGCAGTTGGCTCGACGGCTGGCATGGCCTACTCCTCGATACGAAGTCTTCTAGTCGTCTCCTGTGCCAAATAAACCATTGCCGCACCACGCTTGGGAAGCACTCCGGCAAGATCGCCACGCCGAATTGCAACGTGTTCAGCGCCGATGAATCCCGGGCTCGCCGCAGGTCTGCATCCGAAACGCGAGGCGAAGGCACCCACCGGCTGCACCGATCAACCGAACGGGCACAAGCAACACCTTGTGGCCCGCGGCCCAGTCGATATGCTTTGGTGCAGGTCACCGCGTAACTGTGGGGGTCAGGTGACACCGACGCGAAGGGTGGAACATGATTCGCGAACTATTCACCGTCGCAGCGATCACGGGTTCGGCGATCGGCGTGGCGCCGTGCGCCGCGGCCGACCCTGGCCATTACGACGGCGACGTGCCGAACATGAATTATCAAGCCTCACTGGGGGCGCCGTGCGACAACTACGAGCACTTCATCTTCGGACGGGGGCCCAGCGGCCAGGCCGAGGCATGCCATTTCCCGCCGCCCAACCAGTTCCCACCGGCCACCATCGGGTACTGGGTGATGTCCTACCCGCTGTACGGGGTGCAGCAGGCCGGAGCACCGTGCCCGGGCCCGCAATCTGCCGCACAGTCCGAGCGCGGGCTTCCGATGTTGTGTCTGGGAGCTCAAGGGTGGCAAGAAGGATGGTTCACCGGGGCCGGATTCTTCCCTCCTGCTTTCTGACCGGGGGATCATGAACCACACTCACCCCCCCGGAAACCCGGTACCACGGTGGCTGCACCTGGTCCTCGCTTCGGATCGAGCCGGCTCGGCCTGGTACATCGGCACCGGCTTCTTCTTCGCGCCGGTGCTGGCAGTGCTGTCGCCATGGCCGGCGGTCACCGCCGTGCTCTGGGGCGTCATCGGACTGGCCGGGCTGTGGCTGGGCCTGCTCGGCGTCGCGATGGCCGTCGGGCTGGCCAGGATATTGCGGTCCGGCGCCGAGATACCCGAAGACTACTGGCGCAGCCTGGTGAACTACTGACACCGCGGAAACCGGGCGCCCGCCGCGTCTAGAGTCGTACCAAAGGCCCTGCAACAAAAGGAGACTCGGATGGCTTTCAATCCCAAAGACGCAGTCGACGCGGCCCGTGACATCGCAACCAATGCCGTCGAAAAGGCCTCGGACATCGTCGAACACGCCAGTGACATCATCCGCGGTGACATCGCGGGCGGCGCCAGCGGCATCGTCCAGAGTTCCATCGACATCGCGACCGACGCGGTCGACCGGGTGAAAGAGGTGTTCACCGGCTCGCACGAAGTAGACGACGAAGTCGAAGACGACGAATAGTCGCCGTCAGACGGCGGCGGCAGCGTTCAGTTCGTCCAGCCTCGTCGTCGCCTCGAGGTACTCCTGCACCCAGCGCTCGATGACCGTGGCCGTCTTCTCCACCTTGGTGAACTGCCCGACGACCTGACCGACTGGGTTGAAGGCGACGTCGACGGTCTCGTTCGGGTATCTGTTCGTGGCCCGCACGGCCATGCCCGAGACCATGTACTGCAGTGGCATGCCCAGCGGCTTCGGGTTGTCCGGCTGCTCCCACGCCTCGGTCCAGTCGTTGCGCAGCATCCGGGCCGGCTTACCGGTGAACGAGCGGCTACGTACGGTGTCGCGGCTGCTCGCCTTGGCGTACGCCGCCTGCTGGACCGGGGTGTTCGAGGCTTCCTCGACCATCAGCCACTGGGAGCCGGTCCACGCCCCCTGGGCACCCAGCGCCAACGCCGCCGCGATCTGCTGGCCACTGCCGATGCCACCCGCCGCCAGCACGGGCACCGGGGCGACCTCCTTGATCACCTGCGGCCACAACACAATTGAGCCCACCTCGCCGCAGTGCCCACCGGCCTCGCCGCCCTGGGCGATGATGATGTCCACGCCCGCGTCAGCGTGCTTGCGGGCCTGTGACGGTGAGCCGCACAACGCGGCCACCTTGCGACCGGATTCGTGGATGTGCTTGATCATGTCGGCCGGAGGAGTGCCGAGCGCGTTGGCGATCATCCGCACCTTCGGGTGTTTCAGCGCCATTTCAACCTGCGGGGTGGCCGTCGCTTCCGTCCAGCCCAGCAACTGCAGGGTGTCCTCATCGGCGTTTTCCACGGGGACACCGTGATCCGCAAGGATCTTCTTTGCAAAGTCCAGATGCTCCTGCGGCACCATCTTGCGCAGCGTCTCGGCCAGCTCCTCCGCGGAGAGGTGGGAGTCCATGCCCTCGTACTTGTTCGGGATCACGATGTCGACCCCATAGGGGTGGTCGCCGATGTTCTCGTCGATCCAATTGAGCTCGATTTCCAGCTGCTCCGGGGTGAAGCCCACGGCGCCCAGCACGCCGAAACCGCCGGCCTTGCTGACAGCGACCACGACATCGCGGCAGTGGGTGAAGGCGAAGATCGGGAACTCGATACCGAGCTCGTCGCAAATCGCGGTGTGCATGCCTACTCCTGGAAAGCTTGACCGATGCTAAAAGAACTGGAACGTGTTCTAGTTTAGTACGGACCTCGTTGACGTGGCCAGCCGCCCCTGACCAGCGCATCGAGACTACGATGTGTCAGATTGCCTCAAAGTGAGGTGGCATGCACCACCCACAAGACCAGGAACGCGATCATGCAGCCGGCGCAGATGAGGTGATCCCGGTAGATGGATCGTGCCAGGCGGGTCTGTTCGGGGGGAGGGTCCGCCCGGTGCCCGAACCGAATCGCGTTGGGCACCGTGTGCGTCAATGCCAGCATCGTCGGAAAACCCGCGAGCCCAGCCGAAATCACCAGCAGCCACCCGGGGTCTCGACTCCGTGCGGCCTGAAACACGAGCGCGCCCAACAAGATCGCCATGACGAGAACGATCAGCCGGCTCATCGGCCGCGATGTGGTGGTTGCGCGGTGGTAGTAGCCCGCGATGGAGGCAAGCACCGGCTCGGGCAGATCCTCGTCCGAACCCCGGTGCCGGAACACCTGGACGTCGAAAATCAGGTCCATCCACAAGACGGCGAGCAGAAAGCCACTACAGGCCGTGAGTAACGGGGCCACGACACTCATCACCTCCGGTTCACCCGGGCGCTACCGCGCGGCTCGATCAGCCACCGCGACTGCGGATCGACACATTGTTTCGCAGCACGGCCGTAAGTCCCAAAGAGCGGTGGTCTCGTCTCCACCGAATGCGCAAAAATCGCCGGAACCGAACCGCCCAGCGTCAGGGGAAAATGCTGCCAATCGTTGTAGACACGTCGAATTCATCGTCGGGATTCCATACGATCCACTAGTCGCTGACTGCGCGACAATGGCCCGTCGGTCGAGTGAGTGGAGGTTGTCGGATGTCGTTTGTGGTTGCAGTGCCGGACGTAGTGGGGACGGCGGCAGAGAATGTGGCGGGTATCGGTTCATCGCTGAGCGCGGTCAACGCGGCGGCGGCCGCCCCGACCACCGGGCTGCTGGCCGCTGCTGGTGGTGAGGTGTCGGCTGCGATCGCATCACTGTTTTCCAACCACGCCCAGGAGTATCAGGCGCTGAGCGCTCAGGCGACG
Organism: Mycobacterium sp.; assembly: GCF_052145595.1. Taxonomy (GTDB): domain Bacteria; phylum Actinomycetota; class Actinomycetes; order Mycobacteriales; family Mycobacteriaceae; genus Mycobacterium. The sequence goes on from NZ_JBKQOI010000326.1 coordinate 6,640, forward strand.
GCCTTTCACGACCAGTTCGTGCAGGCGCTGAGCGGCGCTGGTGGCGCGTACGCGGCCACCGAGGCGGCCAGCGTGTCGCCGCTGCAGACCCTGGAGCAAGACCTGCAGAGCCTCGCGGTGTTTTCGCCGGTCAAGGACTTGACGGGGCGTCCGTTGTTCGGCAACGGCGCGGATGGGGCCGCGGGTACCGGGCAACCCGGTGGGGCCGGCGGGTGGATTTTCGGCAACGGCGGCAACCGGCGGGTCGGGCGCCGCAGGGGGAACCGGCGGGGCCGGCGGTGTAGCGGGATTGTTCGGCAGAGGAGGTAGCGGCGGAGCCGGTGGGACCGGCGGTGGCGCCGGCGGGGCCGGCGGCAACGCGCTGGTGTTCGGCTTGGGTGGCGCTGGCGGGCAGGGTGCGGCTGCCGCCGGCGCCGGTAACGGCGGGGCAGGCGGCGCCGGCGGCCTACTCACGGCCTTCGGCGGGGTCGGCGGGGCCGGCGGCGACGCTACGAGTGGAACCGGCGGTGCCGGCGGTGCCGGCGGCAACGCCGACGGCCTCTTCTTTGGCTTGGGCGGTGCCGGCGGTACCGGCGGCGGCGCCACGACCGGAACCGGCGGGGTCGGCGGGGTCGGCGGCGAAAGCGTCGCCCGCAGCCTCTTCGGGGTCGACTTGGCCTCCGGCGGCGCGGTGGCGCTGGCGGGGCCGCCAGCGGCATCGGCGGTACCGGTGGCGGCGGCGGCGCCGGTGGTGCCACCGCAGCCTCAGGCCTCGTCGCAGTTGACTTGGTCCAGGGCGGCGCCGGCGGCGCCGGAGGCGCCGCTACCACTGGAGTCGCCGGGGCCGGCGGTGCCGGCGGCATCGCCGGTGCGCCCGACCTCGCCGGGTGGGGCTTGGCCCACGGTGGCCACGGTGGGGTTGGCGGTGCCGCCAGCGGCACCGGCGGCACCGGTGGGGCTGGCGGCACGGGCGCCGCGGTCGTCGGCGTGGGCGCCGGCGGTGCGGGCGGGGACGGTGGCGCCTCCGCCCAGGGCAATGGTGGGGCCGGCGGCGCCGGTGGCGGGGGCGCCGGGCTTCAGGTCGGCCTGGGTGGTAACGGCGGGCACGGCGGCGCCGCTCCCACCGGTACCGGCGGCAATGGCGGCGCTGGCGGGGGCGGCGGCGGGTTCCTCGGCGGGGGCGGCAACGGCGGCGACGCCGGCGGCGGCGTCGGGCCCGCCAATGGCGGCAATGGCGGTGACGCCAGTGGAGTATTCGACGGCACCTTCATCGGGTCGATAGTCGGCAACGGCGGCAACGGCGGCAACGGCGGCAACGGCGGCAACGGCGTCAACGGCGGGACGGGCGGCACCGGCGGCCAACCCGGCTCGTTTGGCGGCATCCCGGGGAAGAACGGATCTTCATAGCTCGGGTCCGCCGCCCAGCGGGGTCGGTCACTGCGGCAGGTTGAAACCACTTCTGTCACTTTTGTTTCAGTGGTTTCGGGGTGGGGACCGTATTGCCTGACCGGAAAATACCCAGGGTGAGTAGGGCAGGCGACAGACCCGGCGAAGCTTGCGGGCCGGGTGATGTTGCGGCGTTGTGTATTTCGGGGCTACGCGGCGGGTTCGAGAGTGACGT
>NZ_JBKQOI010000327.1:0-20986 GCF_052145595.1 Mycobacterium sp.
GCGGCGAAAGTCGCGGCCTGATTAACCATCCCGGACTGCACATAGCGAGAGTGCGCCGACGTATCCCCGCCGTCGGAGCAAATCGGATCTCCGGGATTACACAAGTCAATGGCCTTAGCCCCATACAGCGGGCTGATCGCGGTCAGCGGTGCCCCCAGCGATCTAACCCACGGATTTCCGAAGACGGCGACCGCGGCAACGTGGTCAGCCACCTCCGGCGGCATCGGCGCGGGGATGAAGCCCTGAGGTGGCACACCCGCCGCGGTGATGAGATCGATCACGACCGCGCCTAGGGAATATCCACCGAGCACCATCCTGGTATCGGGACAGTTCGCCGCCATGTACTCGACATGGGCGCTCGCATCTTTAGCGCCGGCGGAGGCGGAGTTAGCCAACTCATTGCTCGTCGCAGGGTAGTTGACTGCATACACCCCGAGGGATCTCCCGCCGACTTGCGGGCGCAGCGAATCGACAAATGCCTGTCCTTCCCAGCCAACACCAGGTGGCTGATCGCTGCCGCGAGCGAACACCACCTCGATGTTGGGGCATGGAGCTGCAGCGGCGGTGGAAGGAATGCTGATGGCTGCATTCAGCATCGCGCAGGTGGTCAGAACTGCAGCACCAAGGAAACGAGCAATCTGGCGGGCGCTCACGTCGCCCATGCTGACATATGGCGGCAATCTGCGGCCAAGGCCGCTCGATCTCGTCGGCCGCTTCGAGCGGCGCCGCGCGGGGCGCTGAAGATCCGTCTAGTAGGTAATGCTTAGCTGGCCAATACCAATCTGATAGGAGCCGGTGACCCCGATGCCGATATTGCGGATTCCGTAATTGCCTAAACCAAAGTTGGCATAGCCGGTGTTCCAGCCGCCAAAGTTGTAGGAGCCCACGTTGGCAATGCCGAAGTTGCTGACGCCGTAGTTGTAGAAGCCGACGTTGCCGTTGCCGTAGTTGTAGAAGCCGATGTTTTCGTTGCCGATGTTGCCGTAGCCGATGTTTTGGGCCGCATTCGCAGCCAGCCCCGACAGGTTCTGCAGCGTTGAGGCATTGGCGGCCTCGGCACCGGCATACGAGCCCGCAGTCGCATCCATGAGCTGGACGAAGTCCTGGTGAAATGCTGCGGCTTCAGCGCCGATCGCCTGATAGGCCTGCGCGTGCGCAGCGAACAGCCCCGCGACGGCTTGCGAGACTTCGTCCTCGCCCGCGGCGACTATCTCCGATGTAGGGGCGGCCGCTGCAGCGTTGGCCGTGTTGATCGTCGAACCGATATTCGCCAGGTTCGAGGCTGCGGCCGCCACAAATTCTGGCGCGATCACAACCGACATCTGAAACCTCCGGCCTGCTCAGCCTGTTGATGCTGCCGAGCGCTCATCCAGCAGCGCGTCTATCCGCGCCGTATTTGGCGTGCGACCTTCTTCTGCCTCACGGGTCATGTTGCGAAGCGCCAGCAGCAGTCCGAGTTCCGAGTCGATCGCCTCGAGGTCGCGCATACGCGGAGCTTAGTCCGTCCGCGGGCGCGAGCGCTTCACTTTAGCAGACTGATTGGGCTCGCGAATCGCTCACGCCGAGATTTGGGATTGTGCGCCGGGGCCGACAACGCGCACAACGCGCGCTGCTGGGAAATCGGGCCTCCCTGCTCTCCTCGGGGCGCCCCGATGTATTCCGATGTCTTGAGACACGCCATTCCTATGTCCTGGAACCACACACCCCAGGCGGCTCGACGAGCCCTCAGGCTGGCGCGAGGAAGCCCACCGGTCCCGACGCGATACACAATGACAGCGCGGTGGTGTCGGCTCGGACGGTGATCGCGTGTCCGGCGCCCGGCAGCCGAGCAAACACCCGATTGAGTCCCGGACGCACCGGAACTTTGACGTCGGGGCCTTGCGTCATCGCTAAAGTCATCGAACCGTCGCTATTGGCAAGGTAATTGAGTTCGACGGTCCAATCGGCGGGCAGCAGCGGCCCGTCGAGGATCAACCGCGCCGGCTTATCCGGTTGCGCGAAATAGCCGCACCGCGGCATAGGCCCGGGCACGATGGTGCGAATCCAGGTCACTCGTGCATTGATCAGCCGCCCCGAGCTATCGAACATGCGCAATTGCGTTGTGGCCATGGCGAATTCTGGTCTGTCCCGCAACAGCGCGAACATGTGGCTGGCCAGGTTCTCCGGCGCGGCCACCCGTTGCAGCACCAGAGGATCGACCTCCTGATCCAGCAGTGGCGCGGTCGAGGAGGAGTGCGCGGCGGCCAAACTCGCCCGAGCATTCAGCAGGTAGGGCTGTGCGGGGTTGTCCCGCCAGCTGGTCAGGAACGTCGCCGTCGAGAACAGGCTGCTGGCCACGAACAACACCGCCAATCCCACCGCCACCACAGTGCGTTTCGGCGAGGCATCCAGCCAACGCGCCGGGGCCGGCCGGTTTGGGGCGCACAACGCGACCGCGGCGAGCAGCGCCAGCACGACGACGAGATCCGGCAGATACCGCAAGGTTTGGGCGAGTTCCAGGGCGGTCTGCTTTGAAGACCGCATCAGGTAGATCGGCACCTGACAGGCGACGGTGTAACCGACCGCGGTCAGCCACACCGGCCCGATGTGTTGCTTGCGGATCAGCGACAGGGCGAGCACCCCGATCAGGACCAGCCAGCCCAGCGCCATCACCGACGGCGGGGGCGTGGCCCACGGCGAGGCCGGTGCCCATCGGCCCCAGTGCCACGGCCCGCCGGCCAGCGCCGGCACGATGCCGTGGGTGATCGACCGCCACAGCAGATCCCACGTCATCGACAGGTCGAAACTCCATCGCTGCTGATTGACCACGGCCAGGTACACCGCGACCCAGCCGGCGGTCAACGTCAGCGACGCGATCCACAACCGCAGGCCGGCCCGCCACACCGTCCGCAGGGCCGCCCGATCACCCTGCACGTGGCGCAGCAGGGCGGCCACCGCGAAGGCCACGAACGGGATCACCGCGGCCTTCTCGAAGAACAGCAGCCCGCCGAAGTAGACCAGCAGGCCGGTCGTCGCGTAGCGCCGGTTGCCCGTGCGGACCAGCAGGATCGCGTCGGCGCACACCCAGGCCAGCGCCGCCAGCATCGGCAGCGAGTTCAGTGCGGCCGCCCACCACGCGAAGCCCGGCACGGCCAGCGGTGTGAACAGCGCGAACGTCAACGGGATCAGCAGTACCGGACGCCAGCCGAGGATGACGTACAGCGCGCGCAACAGGGCCAGCGAGGCCAGCAGCTGCAAGACCAGCAGGCTGAGCGCCGGCCATGTCCAGTCCAGTGGTGCCAACCGGACGATGGCACCGCCGACCAGGAAGGCGCCCGGCATCACGTGGCCGTCGTGGTCGTCGAACAGGTATGACGGCGACAGCAAACCCTGGGTGCCCGCCTTTCCGATGAGAATGAGGTCGTCCCAGTAGAAATAGCCGCCGAATGCCAGCACCGCGCGTATCCCCAGCTGCAGCGTGATCAACGCGACGGCGGCGACAGCCACGCGAGGCACACGTGCCGTCCGCGCAGCCCGCCGGTATGGTGGGCCGGTGCGCGCGCTGGTCACCGGGGGAGCCGGATTCATCGGGTCGACGCTAGTCGACCGTCTGCTTGCCGACGGTCACACGGTGGTGGGATTGGACAATTTCGCCACCGGTCGCGCGACCAGCATCGAGCATCTGGCCGGCAACCCCGAGTACGTCTTCGTCGAGGCGGACATCGTGACCGCCGATCTGCACGCCATCCTCGAGGAGCACCACCCGGAGGTGGTGTTCCACCTGGCGGCGCAGATCGACGTGCGGCACTCGGTGGCCGACCCGCAATTCGACGCCTCGGTCAACGTCATCGGCACGGTGCGCCTGGCCGAGGCGGCACGCCTGAGCGGGGTACGCAAAATCGTGCACACCTCGTCGGGGGGATCCATCTACGGCACCCCGCCGCGGTACCCGACTCCCGAGACGGTGCCCACCGACCCGGCATCGCCCTACGCTGCGGGCAAGGTGGCGGGCGAGATTTACCTGAACACTTTTCGCCACCTGTACGGTCTGGATTGCTCGCACATCGCACCCGCCAACGTCTACGGCCCCCGCCAGGATCCGCACGGTGAAGCCGGCGTGGTGGCGATCTTCGCCCAGGCACTGCTGTCGGGTAAGCCCACCAAGGTGTTCGGGGACGGCACCAAAACCCGCGACTACGTTTACGTCGACGATGTGGTGGACGCCTTCATCAAGGCCGCCGGGGATGCAGGGGGTGGGCAGCGCTTCAACATCGGCACCGGAATGGAAACCTCGGACCGCAAACTGCATTCGGCGGTGGCCGCGGCCGTCGGTGGGCCCGACGACCCGGCGTTTCATCCGGATCGCCTGGGCGACCTGAGGCGGTCGTGCCTCGACATCGGTTTGGCCGAAAGGGTTTTGGGCTGGCGTCCGCAAGTCCAGCTGGACGACGGGATACGTCGCACGGTGGAGTACTTCCGGCACGTGCGCACGGCCTGACCGCTTACTCGGGCGTCTGCGCGCCCTCGAGCGCCACGGCGCGAGCCAGTCTCGCGTAACGCAACTCCAGGTCCTTGAATCGCATGTAAGTGCTCAGCGTGGTGAAACAGAACGCCATGATCAGTGCGTAGAGCATCAGGTCGGTGCCGCGCCGTACCCCGAACCAGTGCGCGACGATCGTGGTGTCGTCAGGCCGGAGCACGGCATAGATGCCGGCCAGCACGAATACGACGTACCCGACCTTGACCCATGCCCGAGACCGCGCGTTCCTGCGCGACCGCAGCAGATAGACCAGCAGCGCGACGATCGACCCGATCAAAAGCACCTGGATCCAGTTCATCTCGGAATCCTCCCTCGCAGGAACCCGTCGAAAATGATGTTGACGCCGTTGAGGAGGGGCTGCCCCTTCGACTTCGAATATTCGGTGTACAGCACTTCAACCGGTTGTTCAACCACGCGCCAATGATTTTCGGCGATCAGCATCACGAACTCGTTCGCGTGACTCATGCCGCTCATGGTGATGTTCAGTCCGTCGGCGACCCTCTTGTTGAACACTCGCAGGCCGTTGTTGGTATCGGTCAAGCCAAGTCGGCGACCGCGCCGGCTCATCCGTGCGGCGGTCTGCAGCACGATCCTCTTCAGAAACGGCGGCCGGCTGCCCTGCTGCCCGGCGAACCGCGTTCCGATCACGACGTCGACGTCACCGGCGTTGAGGCGGTCGACCATCGCGGCCAGGTCTTTGACGCGATGCTGGCCGTCGGCGTCGAACGTGGCGAAAACCTGCGCCCCGGGCTGCTTGCGGGCGTACTCGACGCCGGTCTGGATGGCCGCTCCCTGTCCCAGGTTGATCGGATGGCGCACCAGATGAGCCCCGGCTCGCCTGGCGATCTCGCCGGTGCCGTCGGTGCTGCCGTCGTCCACGCAGACGACATGGTCGAAGACCGAGCGCACATCGGCGATCACCTCGCCGATGACAGCGGCTTCGTTGAAGGCGGGAATGACGATCCACACGTCCGGGTAATGCATTTCAAGCCCACAAGGTACACGCTGGTCCGGTCGCGATCAGCCGGCTAAGCGTTCGGCACGCGCGAGCGCCAGCAGATGGACGCCGATTCCCACCAATGGACCGCACAACAGGCCGACCACGGTGCGCGTCTGTAGCGGCAGCGGCAACAGCAGCAACAGCCCCGACGCCACCGTCGCACCGACCCAGCCCAGCGAATAGGCGCGGTGCAGCGCGGCGGCTACAGCGGCGGCGCCGGTGAGCGTCAGCATGGCGATCGCCACGGCGGCCCCGGTCAGCCACGCCAGCAGCGCGCTGCTGGCCTGGTACTGCGCCCCGAAGCCGACCCGCAGCAACCACGGTCCCACGACGCCCGCCGCCACCACCCCGACCGCACCGATGCCACCAATGATCGCCGCCGGCGCGATCAGGGCCCGAAGCCGGTCGCGGCGTTCGTCGACGAAATGAGCGATCAGGTTGCCCTGCATGGCCGTCAGCGGCACCAGCAGCGGCGCGCGGGTCAACGTCACGGCCAGGATGATCACGCCGCCTTGTGCCCCGAGCTCAGCGCTGGTCAGCTTCAGCAGCACGGGAAACCCCATCACCAGGATCGCGCTGGCACCGGCCGCGGTGATGGAATGGGCCGCGCCCCGCAGAAAGGTCGCGGTGCCGCCGGGCGTCAGCAGGCGGGCCGCGGCGCGCGTTGTGGGCGAGGCCACCAACATGATCAGCCAGGCCGCCGCGCCGGCCACGGTTGCCCACAAGAACCCGATCAGGCCCCATCCGACCGCGAACGTGGCCGCGGCGACCGTCACCCTGATGACCGCGTCGGTCACCATCAGCGCTCCGTACTGGGTCCACCGGTTGGTGCCGGCGAGCATGCCCAGCAGGGTGGCGTGCAGGCAAAACCCGGCCAGCCCGACGCTGAGCAGTCCGACCGACAACCAACGCGCCTCGACGAATACCCGACCGCTCCACAACGGCGAGCTACCGGCGATCACGACGGCCGCGGCCACGCCGACCATTGCGGCGACTCGTAGCGGATGGGTGCGACTGTTGGCCACGTCCCCTAGGTCGCTGATGTAGCCCAGCGAGCGGACCTCGCGGGTGGTTTCCTGCAACAGGCCGTTGGCGGCGCCGGTGACCAGGCCGAACGCCCCCCAGAACACCCCGAATACCGAGAAGCCGCTCGGAGCCAGGTCACGAGCGGCCAGATAGATCACCGCGTACCCACACAGCGCGGTCAGTGCGGTGGCGGTGCCAACCCGAGCCACGCTGCCGCGCGCGACCGGCCCCCGCGAGGCCCCGACTTCGGTCACCGGGGCAGCTTCCTCGGCCGACTGACCCGGTGCATAGCCACAATTTGAAAATAGTAAGTGCGCCGGCAGCGACGGCCCGCGCTGGCGAGGCGGTTCGCTATTGTGAGCGGCTGTCGGGAAGGATCCATGGCCGCGTTCCGCACCTTCGGGATTTCGCTGTTGGTCACCGCCGCGGCCCTTGCCGTCGGGTACGCGTACGGCGGCCTGGATGACCTCTTCTTGCTGCTGGTGCTGGCTGTCCTCGAGGTGTCGCTGTCGTTCGACAACTCCATCATCAACGCCGCGATCCTGCAGCGGATGAGTCCGTTTTGGCGGCAGATGTTCCTGACCGTCGGGATTCTCATCGCGGTATTCGGGATGCGGCTGATCTTTCCGTTGGTCATTGTTTGGGCGACGGCGGGCATCGATCCGGTTCGCGCGATGGAGTTGGCGTTACGTCCACCGCCGTATGGCGCGCTGGAATTTCCGGACGGCTCGCCCAGCTATGAAAAGCTGATCTTGGCCGCCCACCCGCAGATCGCGGCATTCGGCGGGACGTTCCTGTTGACGCTGTTCTTGGAATTCATCGTTTACGACCGAGACATCAAGTGGCTCAAGTGGATTGAGGCCCCGTTCGCCCGCATCGGCCGGCTCGGTCAGGTGTCGGTGGTGGTGGTCGTCGCTGCGCTGGTCCTCGTCGGCACGCAGCTGACCCACTCCAGTGATGAGCGTGCGACGGTGCTGACCGCCGGGCTGCTGGGCCTGGTCACGTATCTGGTCGTAAACGGATTGAGCCGGGCGCTCCGGCCACCCGACGTCGACGCGGGGACGACCGGGAAGGCGGTCGGGATGGCCGGCCTCACCCTGTTTCTCTATCTCGAGGTGCTAGACGCCGCCTTCTCGTTCGACGGCGTCACCGGCGCCTTCGCGATCACTTCGGACCCGATCGTCATCGCGCTGGGTCTGGGACTGGTGGGCTCGATGTTCGTCCGATCCATCACCATCTACCTGGTCCAGCAGGAAGCGCTGGACCGTTACGTGTACCTGGAACACGGCGCGCATTGGGCGATCGGCGTGCTGGCCGTGATCATGCTGGTCTCCATCGAGCCGCGATTCCAGATCCCCGAGGCGGTCACCGCTTCGGTGGGGGTGTTCTTCATCGGGGCGGCGTTCGGCTGGAGCGTGCTGCGCAACCGGCGCCACGCCCAGGCTGCCGAGAGCGGTTAAGCCTCGATCTGGCCGGCGATGCGCCGTTCGATGCTGGCCCGCGCGGGGGCCGGCAGCGCGATCAGCCCGTCGAGCTCCTTGCTCGCCCGCGCGTAGGCGTTCTGCCGTTCCTCTAGGGTGGCCGCCTCGTCTTGCGCCAGGTGCAGCAGGTGCTGGGCGCGCGCCAACCGTTGCTGGTCATCCGCCGAGAAGTCGCTGCGCCGCCGGCGAATCGCCTCGGCCTCGGCGATCTCGAACGCGCTGATGTACTCATGCACGGCGTCGCGGTATTCCAGTTGCGCTGCCCGGTCGCCGACGAGGTCGTCGGGCCGTTCCGGCCGCAGCAGGTCCGCGCGTTGCTTGGCCTTGTGGAATGCGATCGTCAGCGGATCTCGCATGTTGGTCATCATCGGGAAGTCGAGCAACTTGGCGATATCGACCTCGTAGCCGAACCACCGCGCATCGGTACGGTCATGCGACGCAATGAGTTTGGCGAGCTCGCGGCGGGAGCTTTCCTTGTTGTTCCGCACGCGCGCGGATGCCTCGGCCGCGGCGATCTTGGCTTGCTGCTTCAACCGGTAGCGCTCCAGCCGTCGTTCGGCGCGGCGCTCGTTGGCCGCGGCGACCGCCCTGATGCCCGTGCCGATCGCGCCCGCCAGCGGGAAGATCAGCCACCAGAAATTCGCGGCGAAATGAAGCGCAGGAGTCACATCGCCAGGATGCCACCGCGATACGGAGTGCGGTTACGCCGAAAGCGTTACTGCTCGTCAGTGCCCGGAAGTCTTGAATCGCTCCACCGAACGCTGCACCTCGGCTTCGGCCGCGGCGCGGTCCACCCAGTCGGCCGCCTTGACGTACTTGCCCGGCTCCAGTGCCTTGTATTGGGAGAAGAAGTGCTTGATCACATCCAGTTCGAATTCCGGAACGTCTCCGATGTCTTGGATGTGGTCCCAGCGATGGTCGCCGGCCGGAACACACAACACCTTGTCGTCGCCGCCGGCCTCGTCGACCATCCGGAACATTCCCACCGGACGGGCCTCCACCAGCACGCCGGGGAACAGCGGCTCCGTCAGCAGCACCAGCGCGTCCAGCGGGTCGCCGTCTTCACCGAGGGTGTCCTCGATGAAGCCGTAATCGGTGGGATACGCCATCGAGGTGTAGAGGTAGCGGTCCAGACGCACCCGGCCCGTCTCGTGATCGACCTCGTACTTGTTCCGCTGGCCTTTCGGAATTTCGATGGTCACGTCGAATCGCACGTCGCCGGCTCCTTCACTAGGGGTGGGTCTGGTTAGGTCAGTTGCGTGGCGCATCCACCCTAGTCGAGCGGATTGCGGCCGATTCGGCAGAATGGGCTCCAACAGTCAGGAGAGCGATGGGCCCCACTCGCTGGCGGAAATCCACCCACGTGTTCGTCGGGTTGGCCGTGCTGGCGTTTGTCGCCGCGGTGGTGGCGGCGGCGACGTTTTTCACCATGGGTGTGCACGGCGCCGGCGCCGCGCATGCCCCCATGCCGCCTCCGCGCCCGCCGACGGTTACGCCGGGAGTGGTCCCGGTCCCCGATACGGCTGAGACGCCCAGCGCGGGTGGGGTGGCGGCGACGCTGGCGCCCGTGGCGGCGGATCCAAATCTTGGGCGGCTGGGTGGCCGGATCACCGACGCCATCACCGGCAAAGAGCTTTGGCAGGTGGCCGACGACCTGCCGCTGGTGCCGGCGTCGACCAACAAAGTCCTGACCGCGGCCGCGGCGCTGTTGACGTTGGACCGCGAGGCCCGGATCAGTACGCGTGTGGTGGCCGGCGGCCCGAGCCCGCAAGGGCTGGTCGTACTGGTGGGTGCCGGGGATCCGACGCTGTCGGCGGCGCCGCCCGGTGTGGACACCTGGTACCGGGGTGCAGCGCGCATCAGCGACCTTGTCGAACAGATTCGTCGCAGCGGCGTGACGCCGACCGCGGTGCGGGTGGACACCTCGGCGTTCAGTGGGCCGACGATGGCGCCGGGCTGGGATCCGGCTGATATTGGCAATGGCGACATCGCGCCGATCGAGTCGGCGATGATCGACGCCGGGCGCATTCAGCCGACAACGGTCAACTCGAGACGGTCCCTCACCCCGGCGCTCGATGCCGGACGGGAGCTCGCCAAGGGCCTCGGCCTGGATCCCGGGGCGGTGACAATCGCCGCGGCGCCATCTGGGGCGCGTCAACTGGCCGTAGTGCAGTCGGCGCCGTTGATTCAGCGGCTGTCGCAGATGATGAACGCCTCCGACAATGTGATGGCCGAATGCATCGCCCGCGAGGTCGCAGCCGCGATCAACCGGCCGCGGAGCTTCGCCGGCGCGGTCGACGCGGTGACCAACCGGTTGAGCACCGCGCACGTCGACACCTCCGGTGCCGCGCTCGCGGATTCCAGCGGGCTCTCGGTCGACGACCGGTTAACGGCCAAGACGCTCGACGGAGTGGTGCAGGCGGCCGCGGGACCAGACCAGCCGGCGCTGCGGTCGCTCCTCGATCTCCTTCCGATCGCCGCCGGCAGCGGCACGCTGGCCGACCGCTTTCTCGACCCGGCCACCAACCAGGGCCCAGCCGGCTGGCTGCGCGCCAAGACCGGCTCGTTGACCGCCACCAACGCCCTGGTCGGGCTGCTCACCGACCGCAGCGGACGGGTGCTCACGTTCGCTTTCCTCTCCAACGACGCCGGCCCGAATGGCCGTAACGTGATGGATGCCCTGGCCACCAAGCTTTGGTCGTGCGGGTGCGCAACATGACCACATCCTCTGAGCTGACCATCGGTACCGCCGTCGACTGGCGATTCGCGGCCACCGTCGGCCAGCGCCTGGTCCGGCCGGGTCCGCCGTCCAGCGACTACACCCGTCGCCAGGCGATGGAGGAGCTGACTAGTGCGGCCGCCAAAGCCGAACCGCCGGTGCGCGACGTCACGGGCTTGGTCACCAGCGACGTGGTGCCGCCGGCCCGCATCGTCGACCGCCCGGAGTGGGTCAGCGCGGCGGCCGAGTCGATGCGGGTGATGACGAACGGAACCGAAAAGCCCAGGGGGTTTCTGACCGGTCGCATCACCGGTGCGCAGACCGGCGCCGTGCTGGCGTTTGTGTCTTCCGGGATCCTGGGGCAGTACGACCCGTTCGCCGAAGCAAAAGCGGGCCGCCTGCTGCTGGTGTATCCGAACGTCATCGCCGTCGAGCGTCAGCTGCGGATCGAGCCCTCAGACTTCCGGTTATGGGTATGTCTGCATGAGGTGACCCATCGGGTGCAGTTCACCGCCAACCGGTGGTTGTCCGATTACATGTCGCAGGCGCTGGGGCAGTTGACGCAGGACGCCGGTGACGACATCGGTCAGATGATGAGCCGGCTAGCCGATTTCGTCCGCGACCGCGGCAACGGGGCGGTCGCACCCGACGGCGGCTCGTCGGGGATTGTCGGGCTGTTGCGCGCCGTGCAGTCCGAGCCGCAGCGCAACGCCCTGGATCAGTTGCTGGTGCTCGGCACGCTGCTGGAGGGCCACGCCGACCACGTGATGGATGCGGTCGGGCCGGTGGTGGTGCCGTCGGTGGCCACCATCCGTCGTCGTTTCGACGAGCGTCGCCATCGTAAGCAACCGCCGCTGCAGCGGCTGCTGCGCGCCCTGCTGGGGCTCGACGCCAAGCTCAGCCAATACACCCGCGGCAAGGCGTTCGTCGACCACGTGGTCGGCCGGGTCGGCATGGGGCGGTTCAACACCGTCTGGTCGGGCCCGGAATCGCTGCCGCTGCCCGCCGAGATCGAAGACCCCCAGCGATGGATCGACAGGGTGCTGTAGGGCAGCTGCGTGCGGCTGTCGAAGTGTTCGCCCGGACCTATCTCGTCACCGAAAAGCAATGGTGCGTGGCGTTATCCGGCGGCCCGGACTCACTGGCGCTCACCGCTGTCGCCGCCCCGCTGCGGCCCACCACCGCGCTGATCGTGGATCACGGCCTGCAGCCCGACTCGGCCGCCGTCGCCGAGACCGCGCGGGAGCAAGCGGTCGCCGTGGGATGTGTTGAGGCACGGGTGCTTCGCGTGAGGGTGGGTAATGACGGCGGTCCCGAGGCGGCGGCGCGTGCGGCCCGCTACGCCGCGTTGGGCGCGTACCGCGACGGCCCGGTGCTGTTAGCCCACACGCTTGACGATCAAGCGGAGACGGTGCTGCTGGGGCTGGGCCGCGGGTCCGGGGTGCGCTCGATCGCCGGGATGCGCGCGCACGATCCACCGTGGTGTCGGCCGTTATTGGGTGTGCGGCGGGCAACGACGCACGCCGCGTGCAAGGAGCTGGGCCTCACCGCGTGGCAGGATCCGCACAACACCGACCGGCGCTTCACCCGGACGCGGCTGCGGATGGAGGTGCTGCCGCTCCTGGAGGACGTGCTGGGCGGCGGGGTGGCCGAGGCGCTGGCCCGCACCGCGACGGCGTTGCGCGAGGACACCGACCTGATCGATGCGCTCGCCGCGCGGGCGCTGCCTCAGGTGCAAACAGGCTCCGGGCTACAAGCCGAGGCCCTCGCCGCGCTGGCCGGCCCCGTTCGACGCCGGGTGATCCGCGGCTGGCTCCTGGTCGGGGGCGCGACCGGATTGACCGACAAACAGATCCGCGGCGTGGACGCGCTGGTCACTGCCTGGCGCGGGCAGGGCGGGGTGGCGGTGGGGTCCGCCTTGCGCGGTGAGCGATTGATTGCGGGGCGACGCGAGGGCGTACTGACATTGTGGCGGGAGCCGGTTCAGAAGGCGGTCCGGTAGCCCGCAACACCGGGGCCGCCGTTGGTTGTTCGGCCGCTGGCGTGGCACGCTGTGGTCGTGGCCCAGACCGCCTCGGCGAGCACCCCCGCTCAGCCCGTGGAGCTGTACCCGGGGGATATCAAGTCGGTACTGCTCAGTGCGGAGCAGATTCAGGCCCGCATCGCCGAACTCGGCGAGGAAATCGGCAACCACTTCCGCGACATTGCCACCGAGACGGGCCAGGATCTGCTGTTGATCACCGTGCTCAAAGGTGCTGTGATCTTCGTCACCGATCTGGCCCGCGCGATTCCGGTGCCGACGCAGTTCGAATTCATGGCCGTCAGCTCCTACGGGTCCTCAACGTCTTCGTCGGGCGTGGTGCGGATCCTCAAGGACTTGGACCGCGACATCAACGACCGCGATGTGCTGATCGTCGAGGACATCGTCGACTCGGGCCTGACCTTGTCGTGGCTGCTGCGCAACCTGACCACGCGGCATCCGCGCTCGCTGCGGGTGTGCACGCTGCTGCGCAAGCCCGACGCGGTGCGAGCCAACGTCGAGATCGCCTACGTGGGCTTCGACATTCCCAACGACTTCGTCGTGGGCTACGGCCTGGATTACGACGAGCGCTACCGCGACCTGTCGTATATCGGAACCCTGGACCCCAGGGTCTACCAGCAGTAGCCAGACCCTAGTCCAGCTCCCACACCACGGTCACCGAGAAGCTCACAGTCTGCTGGCCGGGTTCGAGCGGGACCGCCGCGACCATGCCGCGAGGCACCGGCGGCCCCCCGCCCAGGGGCGCGCTACCGGACGCCTCCGAAATGGAAAGCACCCTGCCCAGCCGCAGGCCGGACAACTGGGCGTACTGGTCGGCACGGTCCTTGGCGTCGTTGAACGCCCGGGCACGGGCGTCCTTGACCAGCTGAGAGTCGTCGGCGATGGAGTAGCTGACCGAGCTGATCCGGGTAGCGTCGCCGCCGGTGCTGACAATCAGGGCCAGCATTCGCGACGCGGTATCGGTCGGGTGGATCTTGACCTGGATCGCGTTGGTGGCGCGGTAGGCACTGATTTTCGCGGTGCCGTTAGGCTCCGGATTGCTGTACTGCGGCTGCAGCGTGACCGCGGTGGTGCTGATGTCCTTGTGGTCCATTCCGGCGCCCACCAGCGCGTTGATCACCGCTTGCTGGCGCTCGTTGGTCTGGTCCATCGCGGTGGTGACGTCGGGTGCGGTGAACTCGATGCCGACGTCGGCGGTCAAGGTGTCCGGGACGCCCTGGACTTGCCCTGAGCCGATGACTGTCACTTGACGCGGATTCGCCCCCGGCTGTGGCGGATTGTGCTTGTTACATGCCGGCAGCGCGGCGACGGCCAGGCCGGCGGCAGCCAAGGCGATTGACCGGCGGACAAACGTCGGAGCGTTCGTTGCGATCGACATGTGTGGACCTTAACGCTCCGGGGAGCGTTGAATCAGAGGTTCTCAAAAGGGCGGGTCGTCGGGCAGCGGTTTCAGAGTGGATTCGTCAGAGTCCAGTCCGGCGGTAGCTCTTCGGGCTAGCGGGGGTCGTTGACCCAGGTGCAAAAGGGGCTGGTACTCGGTGCGCCTTTGAACAGGAACGGCATTGTCGCGCATGTGGTTTCGGAATTTGCGCGCGGCGATCTCCTCCTTGCGGGCCTGTTCGAACCGCTGTCGGGCCTCGTTGCCGGATCGTTGCTCGCGGTTGTGCTTGCGCGTCTGGCTGATTCGGGAGCTTCGTTGCTGTGACGGGCTTCGTTTGCGGGGGACCGGTGTCGCGCAAGCCGGCGCGCGTGGTTGCGGGAAAAGGTCGTGTTCTCCAGGCCGTCGCAGTAGGCACCGATGGCATCGCCGATCAGGGCCGTTTGCTTGGATCGTGATGGCGGGGATGCTCAGCACTCGGCGCTGAGCAGGGTTCGTTCGCACTGAAGCGGGTAATACTCCGGGATGAAAAACATCGGACGCATCGCAGCATCAACCGTCGTAATGACCGCCGGTTTAGGGCTTGCGAGGTTCGGGGCGGCTGCCGTCGCCCAAGCCCAACCTGCGCCCTTCCCGGATTATCACTGGTGCCCCGGCCAGTGGTGGGATCCGGGGTGGGGCGACAACTGGGACGGGGGCCGCTGCCACGACGACCACTGGTTCGACGGTGAAGCCCGCGACCAGGGCCACTGGCACAATGGCCCCTGGGACCAAAACTGGCAAGGCGACCCACACTGGCAAGGCGGGAACCCACACTGGCAAGGCGGGAACTCCGGCGACCAAGATCACTGGCACTAAGGTGATCTAAGCGGGATCCGGTGACCTTGGTGGTGCAGCCTGAGCGCTGAATGCTGGTGTCGTGGCCAAGCACGCCAACGGCTCGCATCAGGACGCCGAAGTCGACGTAGTGGCGGTCCTCAATCCTTTGAAAAACATCCAGCTGGGCCTGAACGCCCTAGGGTGTGACGAGAATCTTGCAGTGCCGCTCGGGGTCGGCCAGGTCATCAAAGGCCTGGCCGACTTCGTCCAGGCCTACCTCTCCGGTGATCAGCGGGCTGACGTCGATGTCGCCCTCGGCGAGCGCGCGCAGCGAGGCGCCGAACTCGTCCGGGTTGTAGGCCAGCACGAATTGCACGTTGATCTCTTTGGCGATCGCGAAGAACGGATGCACGGTGTCGGGTTGCATGCACACCCCGGCGACGACCAGGCGCGTTCCCCGCCGGGCCCGCAGCAGCACGTCGTCGATGATTCCGGGCACGCCAACCGCCTCGAATACGACGGCGGCTTTGACGCCGTCGAACGGTGAAGCCTGCGCCGGATCCAGCGCCTGGTGGGCGCCCATCGCGGTGGCCAGGTCCCGCCGTTTCGGCGAAAAGTCAGCGGCCACAATATTTTCGACGCCACGCGCCCGAAGCGCAGCGATGATCGCAATTCCGATCGGACCGCAACCAAGCACCAGGGCGGTCTCGCCGGGCTCAATGTTCGACTTGTTGACGGCATGCAACCCCACCGCCATGGGTTCGGTCAGCGCGGCATGCCTGGCATCCAGGCCGTTGGGAATGGGCAGCAGCAGTGGCGCCGAGAGCAGCATTCGCTCGGCGTAGCCGCCGAGTGTGCTGTTGCTGTAGACGATCGGCTGAACGCCCTTGGCGGACAGCAGCACCGGAAGCGAAGTGACCAGGGTCCCCGGCGCGTAAGTTTCGGTGTCGGGTCCGGCTTCGAGCACCTCGGCGCTGAATTCGTGACCCATGAACACATCGCTCGCCAGATCGACGCTCATTCCGCTATCGGCGCCGACGCCCGCCCTAGCGCTCATCGCCAGTACCTCACCGCCGTGGGCCGCGAAATGCAAGTCGGAGCCGCAGATTCCACACGCCCGCACACCGACCAGCACCTGGCCGGCTTCGGGCACTGGCTCGGGCACGTCGTCCCGGTAGACCATTCGTCCGTCTCGTAATACCGCAGCGCGCATCAGCTTCCCACGCCTTTCTGTTCGTCAACATGCTGGGTGATGGCCTTCACCACGGCCTCACCGGCGCGGCCAATCAATTCGTCGCGCTTGCCTCTGGCCCAGTCGTGGGATGATCGCGAAGCTTCGAGCTGTCCCTTGAAATAGGGAATCACCTTGCGGGCGAACAAGTCATAGCAGTGGTAGGTCGCTTCCGGTGAGGCCCAGTCGTGGCCGAGCATCAGCAGCGTCCCGAAACCACCCGAGCGTTCCAGCAAATCTTCAATGTGCGCGATCGCGTCGTCTGGCGCGCCGATGCAGCAATTTCCCTTGGCCGCATAGTCTTCGACAAACTCGTGCGGTGTCTGGGCGCCGTCGATGGTGTTGGACAGCGGGACGAACCCGGCCGCACCGAAGTAATTGGCGAAATCCTGTAGGCCGTAAGTGCAATCGTCGATCGCCTGATCACGGCTGTCCGCAATGTGCATGATGCTCAACACGCGCCAGTTCGCTCGGTCGGGCTCGTCCCGGCCGACTTTGGCGGCCTGCTCGCGGACCACGTCCCAGGTGGTTTCCAGCGCAGCGTAGCCGCCGGGCACCGACATCGACAGTGACAGTAGCGAGGTTCCCAACGCGCCGGCCAGTCGCGGCCCGGACGGCGAAATCATCGCTGCGGTAGCGATTTCCGGGTAGGGGCACGTATAGGGGCGGATATGCAACTGCGCGTCGCGCAGCGTGAACCAGTCGGAGTGGCGGTCGATTCTCTCATCGGGTGCGGCGCGGAACAGCGCAAGGATCGCATCGAGGGATTCCTGCATCATCCGCCGCTGCTCAATGGGGTCGATGCCCATCATGTACGCATCCGACGGCAGCGCGCCCGGACCGGTACCGAACATGACCCGGCCGCGGGTCAGGTGGTCCAACAGCACCCAGCGGTCAGCCACCATCAGCGGATGATGGTAGGGCAGCGAGACCACACCGGTGCCCAGACGGATGTGCTTTGTCCGCTCAGCTGCGGCCGCGATGAACACTTCAGGGCAGGCGATCAGCTCGTAGCCGCCGGAGTGGTGCTCGCCGAACCACGCTTCGTCGAACCCGAGCCGGTCCAGTGCAACGACGCGTTCCATGTCGTATTCCAGTGCCACCGTGGGGGATTGGCCAATGGGATGAAACGGCGTGATGAAGACGCCGAAGCGCAGTGGCACGCTCATCGCAGCTCCAATCCGTTGAGGAACTCCAACAGTGTCGCGTTCACCTCGTCGGGCCGTTCCTGCTGCAGCCAGTGTCCCGCGCCGTCGATCATCACCTGGCGGTAGGGGCCGGAGATCACCTCCGAGGCACGGTCGGCGCGGGTGAATGCCAACACCGGATCGGCTGTCCCGCCGATAAACAACGACGGCACGGAGATTTTGGCGCCCGCAAGTTCCGGGGTGGTCTCCCAGTTGCGGTCAAAATTGCGGTACCAGTTCAGGCCGCCGGTGAACCCGGTGCGGGAAAACTCGCCGATGTAATGGTCGAGCTCGTCCTGGCTGATCCAGTCCGGCAGCTCGTCCGGTTCGGGCAGGCGATCGATGAAACCTTCCGGGCCGGGCGCCACCATTCGCAGCGCCGCGCTCTGATCGCCGGATGCCCGCAGGCCACCCATCATCCGGCGCATCGTGCGGGCTGGATCGCCGTCGAGTTCGGCGTCGGCAACGCCGGGCTCCTGGAAATGCAGGATGTAGAAGAAGTTTTCCCCGAATGTGCGGCGGAAAGCCTGCGTCGGCGGGACTTTCGCACGGGGCGTCGGCGGGACGCTCAACCCGGCCACCGCCGCGACCCGGTCGGGATGCAGCAGTGGCGCGTTCCACACCACGGCGGCACCCCAGTCGTGTCCGATCCAGACGGCACGCTCGGCGCCGACGTCGTCGAGCAGGCCGACCAGGTCGGCGGTCAACTCGTAGATGCTGTAGGCCTCGATCGCGTCCGGACGCGACGAGCCACCGTAGCCTCGTTGATCGGGCGCCAGCACGTGGTAGCCGGCCTCGGCGAGGACGGGTATCTGGTGTCGCCATGAGTAGGCCAGCTCGGGAAAGCCGTGGGCCAGGATCACCACGGGCGCGCCGCGGTCGCCCGCTTCGATCACCCGCAGCTGCACACCGTTGGTGTCGACTAACCGTTCGGTTGATGAGGGCACCGTCTCACCAAATCACAACGGCCCCGGGCTGAGAAGGGCGTGTTTCTTCGCCGAGCGTCACGCCAGCGCGACGGTGGCCACGCCAGCGTGACGCTCGATGTGAGGGTGGTTTGCGTCCTCCTGCGTCGGCGTCGGGAACTACCGGTCGTTATCTGGACAGGACGGCGGCGACCCGCTGCGCCCGGCTCGGCCGGGCCGGCGATGGCCGCTGTGCCCGATGGCGGCGACCCGCTGCGCCCGGCTCGGCCGGGCCGGCGATCGCCGCTAGCGGTAACCTGGACTTTTCCAGCTCGGTGTTTCGGGGAAGGACCTGGCCGATAAGGCCGATGATTGATGAACCGCAAAAACGTGATTCGCACCCTCACGGCGATTGCTGTCGTGCTGGTGCTGGGTTGGTCGTTCTTCTACTTCAGCGACGACACCCGCGGCTATAAGCCCGTTGACACCTCGGTGGCGATGGCCCAGATCAACGGCGACAACGTCAAGAGCGCGCAGATCGACGATCGCGAGCAGCAACTGCGGTTGACGCTGAAGAAGGGCAACAACGACACCGAGAACTCCGACAAGGTCATCACCAAATACCCCAGCGGATACGCCGTCGATCTGTTCAACGCGCTGAGCGCCAAGAACGCAAAGATCAGCACCGTCGTCAACGAAGGCAGCATCCTGGGCGAGCTGCTCGTTTATGTGCTGCCGCTGCTGTTGCTGGTGGGCCTGTTCGTGATGTTCTCGCGCATGCAGGGCGGCGCCCGGATGGGCTTCGGGTTCGGCAAATCGCGCGCCAAGCTGCTCAACAAGGACATGCCCAAGACCACTTTCGCCGACGTCGCCGGCGTCGACGAGGCGGTCGAGGAGCTTTACG
The DNA here is from genome assembly GCF_052145595.1 of Mycobacterium sp. GTDB lineage: Bacteria > Actinomycetota > Actinomycetes > Mycobacteriales > Mycobacteriaceae > Mycobacterium. Next base: position 19,211 of record NZ_JBKQOI010000327.1, read on the forward strand.
AGATCAAGGACTTCCTACAGAACCCGGGTCGCTATCAGGCGCTGGGCGCCAAGATCCCCAAGGGGGTGCTGCTCTACGGCCCGCCCGGGACCGGCAAGACGCTGCTGGCCCGCGCTGTAGCAGGAGAAGCCGGGGTTCCTTTTTTCACGATTTCCGGCTCGGACTTCGTCGAGATGTTCGTCGGTGTCGGCGCGTCGCGGGTGCGCGACCTGTTCGAGCAGGCCAAGCAGAACAACCCGTGCATCATCTTCGTCGACGAGATCGACGCGGTGGGCCGCCAGCGCGGCGCGGGCCTCGGCGGCGGGCATGACGAGCGCGAGCAAACGCTGAACCAGTTGCTGGTCGAGATGGACGGTTTCGACCCGCGGGCCGGCGTCATCCTGATCGCCGCCACCAACCGACCCGACATCCTGGACCCGGCGCTGCTGCGACCAGGCCGCTTCGACCGGCAGATCCCGGTGTCCAACCCCGACCTGGCGGGCCGCCGCGCGGTGCTCAAAGTGCACTCGAAGGGCAAGCCGATCGCTCCGGACGCCGACCTCGACGGGTTGGCCAAGCGCACCGTCGGCATGACCGGCGCCGACCTGGCCAACGTGATCAACGAGGCGGCGCTGCTGACCGCCCGGGAAAACGGCACCGTCATCACCAGCGCCGCTTTAGAGGAGGCGGTGGACCGGGTGATCGGCGGTCCACGCCGCAAGGGCCGGATCATCAGCGAGCAGGAGAAGAAGATCACCGCGTATCACGAGGGCGGCCACACCCTGGCGGCCTGGGCGATGCCCGATATCGAGCCCATCTACAAGGTGACGATCCTGGCGCGGGGACGCACCGGCGGGCACGCGGTGGCGGTGCCGGAGGAAGACAAGGGCCTGCGGACCCGCTCGGAGATGATCGCGCAGCTGGTGTTCGCGATGGGTGGCCGCGCCGCCGAGGAACTGGTGTTCCGCGAGCCGACGACCGGCGCGGTGTCCGACATCGACCAGGCCACCAAGATCGCGCGGGCGATGGTCACCGAGTTCGGCATGAGTTCCAAACTCGGCGCCGTCAAATACGGCACCGAGCACGGCGACCCGTTCCTGGGCCGGACGATGGGAACGCAGGCGGACTACTCCCACGAGGTCGCCCGCGACATCGACGATGAGGTCCGCAAACTGATCGAGGCGGCGCACACCGAGGCCTGGGAAATTCTCACCGAATACCGCGACGTCCTCGACACTCTGGCCGGCGAGCTGCTGGAAAAGGAGACCCTGCACCGACCGGAGCTGGAGGGGATCTTCGCCGACGTTGAGAAACGTCCTCGGCTCACCATGTTCGACGATTTCGGCGGCCGCATCCCGTCGGACAAGCCACCGATCAAGACGCCCGGCGAACTGGCCATCGAGCGGGGCGAGCCCTGGCCCCCGCCCGTCCCTGAGCCGGCCTTCAAGGCGGCGATCGCACTGGCCACCCAAGCCGCCGCGGCCGCGGAAGCGGAAGCCGGTGGAAACGCCCCTGGCGGCAACGGTTCTCACGGTGGTCAAGGAGCCGGTGATCATCCACAGGGCCCCACGCAGCCTGACTACGGTGCCCCGGCGGGCTGGCATGCGCCGGGGTGGCCGCCGCAGCAACACGAGCCGGGTTACTGGTACCCGCCGGCCCCGAGCCCTCGACAGCCCCCACAGCAGCCCTACTGGCCGCAGCCGGCCCCAAACTATCCCGGTTATCCGGGCCAGCCCGGTAACGCATACCCCGCCTACCCGCCGTATCCGCCCTATCCGCCGCCTGGTCAATCCAACC
>NZ_JBKQOI010000328.1:0-6406 GCF_052145595.1 Mycobacterium sp.
GCCAGCACCACATGCCGGCCGCGCGGCCCCAGCGTCACCCGTACCGCGTCGGCGAGAGCGTTCACGCCCGCTTCCATCGCGCGACGCGCGGTTTCGTCGTACTCAATGATTTTGCTCATCAGGCTCCTCAACTACGAACGCATGCCGCCCCGGAAATCACCCGCGTTTGTACGCGGGGATCGCCGGGGCGGAACACGGTCCTTACTTGGATACGACAGCCAGCACGTCGCGCGCCGACAGGATCAGGTATTCCTCGCCGCCGTACTTGATCTCGGTGCCGCCGTACTTGCTGTAGATGACGGTGTCACCCTCCGACACGTCCAGCGGGATCCGCTTGTCACCGTCCTCGTCCCACCGGCCGGGGCCGACTGCGACGACGGTGCCTTCCTGCGGCTTCTCCTTGGCGGTGTCAGGAATGACCAGACCGGAAGCGGTCGTGGTCTCGGCCTCGTTGGCCTGCACGAGAATCTTGTCCTCGAGTGGCTTGATCTTCACCTTCGCCACGATTGGAGCCCTCCACTAATTAGATCGGGTCCGGGGCCTCCGGACCGGAGTTGGCGGTCGGTCCGGGGCTTGACCCGAACCGACCGGGATTATCAGGTGATCCGGCATTCGTCCGTGCCCTCGCGCCGTCGTCGCGGGTGCCGACCCAGGGGACCGTCCGAATGCCACCTAGCACTCTATACATGAGAGTGCTAGCACTCAAGGGCGGCCCGCTGCTTCCCCGTCGGCGGGCCCGCCAACTGGGTTTTCAACGACCGGTTGCGGCCGTGTGCCTGCGGGATCAGCGGCAATCCCAAAGCCAGTAGCCACGCGGCGGCACGCCACACGCAAGTGGACGCCGTTACCGGCCCGAGAGTCCGTCAAGTGCTAACAATTGAGGTCATGTTCACCGGCATCCTCAGCGCGACCCGCACCGGCAGCGTGTCCACACTGATCGTCGCGGTTGGCATCGGATTGGCCGGGCTCGCCCACGGCGACCCGAACGGCCAAATGTACGGCAACCCCTACGCCGCCGCATCGTACTGGCGCTACCAGTACGGGGACGACTGCGGCTTGATGGCGGTCGCCGACGTGGTCGGCCAACTTACCGGTCGAGAACCCACCCAAATCGGCATCGAGCTACGTGGTGTGTTCACCAAAAGCGAAGCCCACCGCGGCGGCATCTACAGCTTTGACGGCACCTCCCCCGAAGACCTGGTCGTGCTGCTGCAGAAATACGGCGTCCAATCCCAGCTCACGACCGGCAACACCATGGACGCACTGAAGCAGGACCTGGCCGGCGGCCGCAAAGTGATCGCCGCGGTCAACGCCGAAACCATCTGGCGCTACCCGCCGGGTCAGGGGCAGCGGACGCAGGCCGACCACGCCGTCGTCGTCACCGGTGTCGACACCCGCGCCGACATCGTCCACCTCAACGACAGTGGCACCCCCAACGGCCGCGACGAGCAGATCCTTATGGCCACCTTCACCCAGGCCTGGGCGACCGGCAACGACCTGCTCATCGTCGCCTAAGAAACCGGTACCTGACGACGTGCGCCGTCGGCCATCAGGACAACTGGCCTTTTACCACCGGCAGGCCTGGGTCGCTGGCGACGTCCAGCGGTGACTGCGGCGCCCCGGCGACCACCAGGTGCGCGGCGAAGCATGCGATCATCGCCCCGTTGTCGGTGCAGAGCCGGGGCCTGGGGATCCGCAGCGCCAGGCCCGCCGCCGCACAGCGCTGCGCCGCCAACTCCCGCAGCCGCGAGTTCGCGGCCACTCCGCCCGCGATCAGCAGGGTCGAGACGCCCAGCGCGGTCGCCGCACGCACCGCCTTCATGGTCAACACGTCCGCGACGGCTTCCTGGAATCCCGCGGCGATGTCGGCCGTCAGCGCGTCGGGATGGCTCTCCACATACCGTGCGACGGCCGTCTTGAGCCCGGAGAAGCTGAACGCGTACGGGTCATCGGCCGGGCCCGTCATGCCGCGCGGGAACGCGATGGCGTCCCGATCGCCGGTGCGGGCCAGGTCGTCGAGCACCTTGCCGCCCGGATAGCCCAGCCCCAGCAGCCGCGCCACCTTGTCGTAGGCCTCGCCGGCGGCGTCGTCGACGGTGCTGCCCAGCTCGATGATCGGTTCGCCGAGCGAACGCACATGCAACAGGTGGGTATGTCCCCCGGACACCAGCAGGGCCACACACTCGGGCAGCGGTCCGTGCTCATACACGTCGGCGGCAAGGTGCCCGCCCAGGTGGTTCACCGCGTAGAACGGCACCCCCCAGGCGGCCGAATACGCCTTGGCCGCCGCCACTCCCACCAACAGGGCGCCGGCCAGCCCGGGCCCGATGGTGGCGGCTACAACGTCCGGCTTCGTCAGGCCGGCGGCGGCCAGCGCGCGGCGCATGGTGGGACCGAGCGCCTCCAGGTGCGCCCGGGAGGCGATCTCGGGGACGACGCCGCCGAAACGGACGTGTTCGTCGACGCTGGAGGCCACCTCGTCGGCCAACATCGTCACGGTTCCGTCGGCCTCCATGCGCGCGATGCCGACACCGGTTTCATCGCAAGAGGTTTCGATGGCGAGGACGGTCTTTTCAGTGGTCATGCGCCCGCCGCATCGTGTACGCATCGGCGCCGCTGACCCGGTAGTAGCGCCGGCGCAGGCCGATCTGCTCGAAGCCGACGCTGCGATACAGCGCGATGGCCGCCTCGTTGTCGGTGCGGACCTCCAGGTAGACGACACCGCGGTCGGCGAAATCGAGCAGCTCATCGAGCAACCGGCGGCCGATGCCCCGTCCCTGGTATGCCGGGTCCACGCCGATGGTGTGCACCTCGTATTCGAACGGTGGGGTGCGGCCCAGCCGGGAGATGCCGGCATAGCCGACCAGCGTGTCGGCGGTGCGCGCGCCCACATAGTGGTTGTGTTTGCTGGCCAGTTCCCGGTTGAAGGCCACCGCGGGCCACGGGTCGTCGCCGTCGAACAGCTGGGCCTCCAGCTCGGCGCACCGCTTTGCGTCGGCGGGCGTCAACGCGCCGATGGTCACGGGCTCGCTGCAGGCGGTCATCGGGGCGCCGCCAGGGGCTTGGCGTCGGGCCGGCGCAGATACAGCGCGACCAGCGGCAGCGGGCGCTCCGACCAGTCGGGTACCGCGGCGACAAGGCCGGCCGGTGTCGGATAGACCGGCCCGCTCAGCGGCAGGTCGAACAGCGCCGCGTGCTCGGGCGAACCCGCGACCGCCCGCGCCGTACCGGGGTTGACGTCGGCCGGGGCGCTGACTGCCGGGCCGTGCATGCGGAACCCGTCGTGGTAGCGGGCCCAGTAGACCTCGCGCCGGCGGGCGTCGGTGACCACCAGGGTGTCGCCGGTGGTTCGCGCGCCGATGGCGTCCAGGCTGCAGACCCCGCGCACGGGGATGCCCAGCGCGTGCGCGTATGCGGCGGCGGTGGCCATGCCCACCCGCAGACCGGTGAACGGGCCGGGCCCGCAGCCCACCACCACGGCGTCCAGGTCGGCCATCGCCAGCCCGGCGTCAGCAAGCGCGGCAAGCACGTTCGGGGTGAGCCGTTCGGCGTGGGCACGGGCGTCGACGGTGACCCGCTCCGCCAGCACGGCGCAGTCGGGACCGTCTAGCCGCACGACGCCCGCGGTCACCGCCGGGGTGGCGGTGTCGAGGGCGAGGATGAGGCTCACGAGTGGCCCCACTCCCAGGTCGCGATCCGCACGTCGGAGTGGCTGACCCGCTCGAGACGGATGTCGAGGTGCCGCTCGGAGAGGCGTTCGACGAGGCCCTCGCCCCACTCCACCACGACGACCGCGTCGTCAAGGTCGGTGTCGAGGTCCAGCGAGTCGAGCTCCCCCAACAGGTCGGCGCCCGTGTGGTCCAGCAACCGGTAGACGTCGACGTGGATCATCGCCGGGGCGCCGGGCCGCCGCGGCGGATGCACCCGCGCCAGCACGTACGACGGCGACGTGACCGGGCCGTCGACATCCAGCGCCGCGGCAATGCCCTTGGCCAGCACGGTCTTTCCCGCACCGAGCGGCCCGGTGAGCACCACCACGTCGCCCGCGCGCAACTCCTCGCCCAACCGCGTGCCCAACGTGACGGTGTCCTCGACATGTTCCAGCGTCGCCGTGCCCGAAAGCGCCGACCGCGGTTCAGCCACGGCGCCGCAACCGTTCCCGGAATCGCCGGTACCGCAGCGCCGCCTTGCCCGGAAGGGCGCGGCCGACGAGCCGGACCAGCCCCCCGTTGATGGCATCGGGCTTGTCCAGCAGCGCCAAATGACTGGCCCCGGTGACGATGACCAGCTCGGATAACGGCATACAGGCCGCCATCTTCCGCGAGTACTCGTCCGGGGTGAGCAGGTCGTGGTCACCGCATGCGATCAGGGTCGGGATCCGCAGCAGCGTCCACAGTCCGGCGGTTTCGTCGTGGGTTTCCAGGGCATCCAGGAAGCCCACCAGGGTGGCGATCGGGGTGTCGTTCATCATCTGCTGGGAGAACATGTCCAGGCTCCGGCTGACCTGCAGGTCGCTGTAGGACGCGGCCCGCAACACCGGGCCGATCAGTGACCGAGACACGTTACGGCCGCGGTGCATCAGCTTGGGCGCGGACCGGGCGGTGAACCGGACCGCTTCCAGCGCCGGGTTTTTCAGGATCTCGCCCAGCGGTGAACGCGTCACCCCTTCGGCGGCAGTGGAAATCAGCGCGCCGCCGACGATCCGGCGTCCGTACTGGCCGGGGAACTGGCGGGCATGCGACAACACCGTCATGCCGCCCATCGAGTGGCCGACCAGCACGATCACCCCGCGCGGCGAGATCACCTCGAGCACGCTTTCCAGGTCCTTGCCGAGTTGGGTCAGCGTGTAGGTTTCGGGCGCGCCTTCGCCGGAGCGCCCGTGACCGCGCTGGTCGTAGAAGACCATCCGGACGTGCGGACCCAACTGGTCGAGGAGCCGGGTCCGCTGAAAGTGAAAGGCGCCCATCCGCAGACAGAATCCGTGCACGAAGACCATGGTCACCTGCGCGTCCACCGGGCCGGCTTCACGGATCGCCAACGGCACCCCGTCGGGCGTTGTCACCACGTAGCTGCGGTCGTCGTCGATCGTCTCGAAATCCTCATCGGCGTAAGGGTCTTCGCGAATGGTGGCGCGTTGGACCATCGACCGGCGGGCAGAGGCTCCGACAATGGTGGCGACGGCCGTCAGCCCGGCGCCTCCCGCAAGCCAAGCCCTGCCGCTGTGGCGCCTGCGGGTTTCGTCAAGGCTCAACGGTTTCGGCCTCGCGGTAGGTCCTGGTGATCCGCCCCCGGGGGCTGGTGACCACTTCGTAGTGGATGGTGCCGAGCAGATCGGCCCAATCCTGGGCGGTGGCTTCGCCTCTGGCGCCGGGCCCGAACAGGATCGCCTCGTCGCCTTCGGCTACGTCGGGCTGACCGGGACCCAGGTCGACGAGGAACTGGTCCATGCAGATCCGCCCGACACCGGGCCGCCGCCTGCCGTTGATCAGCACGTCCAGGCGCCCACCGAGCGCCCGGAACACGCCGTCCGCGTAGCCGATCGGCAGCAGCGCCAGATTGGTGTCACGGTCGGCGACCCAGGTGTGTCCATAGGACACGCCCTCGCCGGCACGAATCGACTTGACCAGCGCAACCGTGCATTTCACCGTCATCGCCGGAATCAGCCCCATGTCGCCCAGCCCGGGCACGGGGCTCAGGCCGTACACCGCGACACCGGGCCGAACCAGGTTGAAAGCCAGGTCGGGACGCGACATGGTGGCCGATGAATTCGCCAGGTGCGCAACCTCGAACCGCAGCCCCCCGTCGCGCGCCTGAGCCAGCATGTCGTTGAACCGTTGGGCCTGAACGTCATTGATGGGGTTGTCCGGTTGGTCGGCGTAAACCATGTGCGACATCAGCCCCCGCAACCGGATGGCATCGTCGGCGACGGCCTGGCGCAGTGCGGCGAGCATCGACGGGTATGACGCCGGGGCGACGCCGTTGCGGTTCAGCCCGGTGTCGACCTTGACGGTCACCGTCGCCGTTCGACCGGTCCGGCGCACGGCGTCCAGTAGCTCGTCGAGCTGACGCACACAGGACACGGCGATCTCCACGTCGGCCAGCAGCGCCGGACCGAAGTCGATGCCGGGCGGATGCAGCCATGCCAGCACCGGCGCGGCGATTCCGTCGGCGCGCAGTGCCAGTGCCTCGTCGACCGTCGCGACACCGAGCTCGGCCGCCCCGGCGGCCAACGCCGCGCGGGCGACCCGGGTGGCCCCATGGCCGTAGCCGTCGGCCTTGACGACGGCCATCACCTGCGCGCGCCCGGCGTGCTCGCGCAACACCCGCACGTTGTGCTCAATAGCACCCAGGTCCACCACCGCCTCCGCGAGGACGCCCGGTGTCAGGGATATCGGCGTAACGGCCA
>NZ_JBKQOI010000329.1:0-9086 GCF_052145595.1 Mycobacterium sp.
CCGACTTCGTGGTATGCACGGGCTACAAGAGCGAATACATCAAGAGCTACTTCGCCAACTACGGGGTGTCCAACCTGGACTTCACCATCACCCTGGGTGACCAGTCCAGCATCCGCCACCACGGCTCGCACGACGAATTCAACTGGCAGGTCACCGTCGCCGACACCGGCCTGAGCACGATGACGGGCGGCCGCATCAAACGCATCCAGAAATACGTGGGCGACGAGCCCTTCCTGTGCACCTACGGCGACGGCATCGCCGACGTCGACATCGCGGGCCTGCTGGAGTTCCACCGCGCGCACGGCAAACTGGCCACCGTCACCGCCACCCAGCCGATGAGCCGGTTCGGGGTCATCGACCTCGAGCAAGACGGCGTCGTTGCCACATTCCGCGAGAAACCCAAGACCGAAGACTGGATCAACATCGGCTACTTCATTTTCGAGCCCGGAGTGTTCGATTACCTCGACGGCGACGACACCGTGCTAGAAGACCAGCCGCTGCTGCGGCTGGCCAAAGACGGCCAGATCGCCGCGTTCACCCACCACGGATTCTGGCAGCCGATGGATACCTTCCGCGAATCACAGGCCCTCAACAACCTCTGGAACAGCGGAAACCCGCCCTGGAAAGTATGGCACTAAACAACAAAACGCCGTAATCATCCCCCACCCACAACAAAAGCGAATCCGTTGATGAGCTAGCAAAGCGGCTGGCCGTCGTGTTCGAAGCCGAGCCGGCGCATGACTTCGAGGCAATCATCGTGGAAAACGGTTCGACCGATGACACGATAGACAAATCGCTCGCCATCCACGCGGCGGACCCGCGGTTCAAGAACGGCGGGCTGACGGCCGGCGTCGCTGCGCGACCCTGTTGCGGCGCAGGTTGTACCAGCTGTCGCAAACCCCCGCCGATCACTCGCGCCGGCACTCACAGTTCGCCACGCTCGATGGCACTCAGCGCCCCAGTACCGGTCCGAGCGTCCGCACGTGTTCGATCGCCAGGGGCCTTCTTGTCAAGGCCCCGGGCTACCAACCACAGCCCGCTACGCTGCCAATTGACGCACCAACGAACGACTCTCGTTCGTCCTGGACCAGCTCACTGGGTCCGGTCACATGACTTACCTGCCGACGCCGAGGTGGGCGGGGCGATTGTGTGGGGCGCGTCAAATCGGCGATTCAGGGCCAGCAGGTTCAGGCGCCATGCCAATCTAGTAGGGCCTAAGCCTGGCCGAGAACCTGGAGGAGAAGCGGTGGACGTAATAGACGTCATAGATAGGCGGACAGTAGATCGGACGAGCCTTCATCGCGTATGGAAAGCGGTTCTCATTGTCATCGCGCTCGCTGTGGCTACGGCATGTTACTTCGTTCCGGTTCTCCTCGTCGCGATCGGAGTACTTCTACTGTTGTTCCTATGTGCGCGCTTGGTTTATCAGGGTCGCGACCGTTACATTCCAAACTTATATGCTCGGGACATCAGGGTTTATGAGGACGCATATCGCGCGTTTATCGGCCGCACGCTTTCGGATCTGCGTCGGTGCCGGATTCGAGGCCACACGCTATTGTGGGAAGCATCGCGCCTACCGAGACGATCTCTTCGGGATTCTGACGAACTGATGCTTGATCTAGGCGTCTGGATCGGCTGGTCGACAAGGCTCATATCGGATGCCTCCGACCGCGCGGTATACGGCTTCGATACGTTTGAGGGCCTAGTTGAAGACTGGCAAATCGACGACCAGATCGTCATCAAGAGTGGAACCTTTTCACTGTCAGAACCGTTGGCGCAACGTTTTATTCGGGATACCGGCGTGAGCTTGCGCGACGGGGTGCCTGACGCGCTCGGTCGTAAAGTGCAGTTCATCAGGGGAAGCACCTACGAGACGTTGGACCCATTTTTGGCCGACCGGCCGGCCGCCCCAATCAGGCTTTTCCACATGGACTTGGATACGTATGAGAGTTGCTTGCATGCGCTAGAAACCTGCAAGGATCGTTTCATCGAGGGATCGATCCTTGTCTTTGATGAGTATCTGGTCACCAACGGCGAGATGCTGGCATTCTATGAGTTCTCGAGCAAGTACGACCTGGAATGGCGGTACCGGGCTTGGGGCCTCGAGGCGTGGGAGATGAATATTGAAATGGTTACCGCGCGCTGGAAGCGCGCGGTGTACTACCTGGTCATGATCGCCTTGTATTGGTCGGTGGGTGACGGTAGCTACGCCTGGACATTTTTCCGCAGGCGGTTTTGGCGATTTTGGTTGAGCGCGCCGATAGGCGATATCCTTTTCATGTTAGGTGCTGCGGGACAACGGAAGTCGGTTAGCCTTGAGATTACCGGTCTGGGTAAGTTGGACCGGAGCCGCGAGCATGACCGAGACAACGGATGACTGGCAGTTCGTTGGTTTGACGCGGCCAGGTCTGCCGCGGCTCGATCGGTAGGGAACACCGGTCGTCCGACCGGTCTGGTAACCGGAGAGTCGTTGCCGTGGCCACATGAGATCGATGGCCGTCCGTCGAATTCGGTGGCTTGCCAACAGGACATCTGTTTGCTTCATTCACGCCAAAGTCCTCGGGTCGTGGCTGTAGGATCACCGCCCGTGGATCGCACGCGGGCGTACCCCTTGTCAGAGGCCCTTCTAATGGAGAGGATCGTCGCGTGAACTTCAACGACGGGCTGGTCATGTTGGTGGACGCTCTGCCGGGTGCGAACCGGATCAAGGCCGTGCAGCGGGCGCTCCAAGGGCGGGTGAACCCCGTCTATCTGGAGATCGGTGTTTCGAAGGGGCAGGCGTTCCGGCGCATCAGCGCCGACGTGAAGATCGCCGTTGACCCCGCGTTCAGACTCTCGGAGCGCTCCCGCAGCCTCGCCGACGCGAAGGCACGCGCCACCTACTACTTCGAGACGCCCAGCGACGACTTCTTCGTGAATGAGACGGCCTTCCTAGAGCAGCACCCCATCGACGTCGCCTTGATCGACGGGCTGCACACCTACGAGCAGGTCGTGCGCGACGTCGAGTACACCGTGCGCTACCTGAAGGACGACGGCGTCATTTTTCTGCACGACTGCAACCCCGCGCTCGAATTGATCGGCCGCCGCGCGGCGACTTGGGACGACTTTGTTGCGCAGCAGAAAGGGCCACTGGTCATTGGTATCTGGAGCGGAGATGTCTGGAAGTCGATCGTCTATCTGCGCAGCATGCGGGACGACCTGCGAGTCGCAGTGCTGAAGTGCGACATGGGCGTCGGGGTCGTACGAAAAGGATCTCCGGAATCACGATTGTCCTACTCGCCGGCCGAGGTCGAGGCGCTCACTTACGCGGATCTCGCCGCCGACCGCAAGCGCTTGCTTAACCTGAAGCCGCCCCGGTATCTCGACGAATTTCTCAGACAGAGCGCCGAATCTCCCCCTAAGTAGAGGTAACCGGGTGAAGTGCGGCCCCGGCGACTTGTGCGCTACGTGCCGGGCTCTTCCCGCGACGGGCCGGTGTTATCGGGCGCTGGCCCAAAACTTCCCCTTTGCGGTTCGATAGCGCCGGGATCGGGTTATGCTGCCGGGCGGCTGAGCCGGGAGTGTGAGGCTGCTGCTTTCATTCCGCAGACCGCGCACGGTGAAAGGCTAGGATCCGTTATGAAATTTGTGCTGGCAAGCTGGGGAAGTCGCGGCGATGTCGAGCCGAACCTCGCTGTCGGTCGCGAGCTGGTGCGCCGAGGGCACGACGTGTGTATGGCCGTCCCGCCCGACCTGGTCGGCTTCACGGAGGCGGCCGGGGTTGCGGCGGTGGGCTTCGGACCGGAGGCGCGGTCCATTCTGGACGCGCATCGCGAATTCTGGACGTGTTTCTTCAGCCGCCCCTGGCGGATCCGGGATCTGGTCAGGTCGCGACTCGAAATTGCGGGGCCCCTTCTCCAGGGTTGGCAGGAGATGAGCACGACGCTGAGGTCGCTGGCGGACGGGGCCGACCTGATATTCACCGGCATCAATTTCGAGGACGCCGCCGCCAACGTCGCCGAGTATTACGACATTCCTTTGGCCACGTTGCATTACTTCCCGCTGCGGCCCAACGGCCAGGTCCTGCGATTTCTGCCGGCGCCGTTGGGCCGCTCGGCGGTGACGGCGTTCTGGTGGGTGTCCTGGCGTGGGACAAAGCAGGCCGAGGACGCCCAGCGCCGTGAACTGGGCCTACCGAAGGCAAAAGGCTCCGCGCCGCGACGGATCACCGACCGCGGGTCGCTGGAAATCCAGGCCTACGACGAGGCGTGCTTTCCCGGGCTGGCAGCCGAATGGGCGAAACGGGATGGGCAGAGGCCCTTCAAGAGGCCATTCGTCGGCACGCTGACGCTGGAATTGCAGACGGATGCCGATGAGGAGGTGGCGTCTTGGATCGCGGCGGGAACACCGCCGATCTTCTTCGGGTTCGGCAGCATTCCGGTCGAATCTCCGGAAGACACGATCGCCATGATCGCGGCGACCTGCGCGCAGTTAGGCGAGCGGGGGTTGGTTGGCGCCGCCGGAACCGACTTCAGCAACGTCCCGCATTCCGACCACGTCAAGGTGGTGGGCACGATGAATTACGCGACCGTCTTTCCCGCCTGTCGCGCGGTCGTCCATCACGGTGGCTCGAGCACCACGCCTATCGCCATGCGGGCGGGAGTCCCTCAACTGATCCTCTTTTGGGACCTCGTTCACGCGGTTTATGGAGCCGCGGTCAAACGCCTCAAGGTGGGCACCGCCCGGCGCTTTTCGACCGCTACCGAGAGATCTCTGGTTGAGGATTTGCGCACCATCCTCGCCCCGGAATATGTCGCCCGCGCCCGCGAGCTGGCCACCCGGATGACCGAGCCCGCCAAAAGCGCTGCAGCCGCCGCCGATCTTGTGGAAAATTTCGCCCGCCTCAAGTGTGTTGGCTGATGGCCGAATCGGGTCTCGCCGCCGACCGCGAGCGCTTGCTAGCTCACGGTGCCAACGGGCATCGAGAACTTCATCGGCCTCGAGAGGCCCGCGGCCGCCCGGTAGCCAAATGCCACAGAGCCAAACCCATCGCTGCAGGTCACAGCGCAACCGGAAGTCACCACTAACGACTGATTTGCGCGACAGGGATCAGACCTGACTCCGTGACAGGGGTCACACCCAACTTGGTGACAGCGGTCACACCGGGAAGTATGGTTTAAAACTTGTTACACCCATGTCGAGTATGGTCTGGAGACGCGCTTGAGCATCAACCCGTTCGATGACGGCGGTGGCAGCTTTTTCGCCTCGGTCAACGACGAGGAGCAGCACGGGACGATGGGGGCTCGGAAATGACCGATCTCCAGAAGCGGGCTCTGCCGGCCACCGAGGGTTTTGCGATAGTCGGCTACGCGCTGCGCGTTCCGGGTGCAGCCGATGCGGACGAGTTCTGGGATGTGCTCCAGCAAGGGCGGGATGCGGTCTCGGAGGTGCCCCCGGACCGGTGGGATGTCGATGAATTCTTCGACCCGGATCCCGACGCTCCCGGGAAGATCGTCACCCGCCGGGCAGGCTTCATCGATGACGTAACGGGGTTCGACGCGCCGTTTTTCGGGCTGTCGAAGCGGGAGACCATGTTGATCGACCCGCAGCATCGGCTGTTGCTGGAGACGGCGTGGCACGCGGTGGAGCATTCAGGGACCGCGCCATCGGCTTTGGCGAACAGCAAGACCGGTGTGTTCATGGGTCTGGGCACCCATGACTACCTGGGCTTGATATCGGAACAGCTGAGTTACGCCGAGATCGAGGCGTACGTGGCGATCGGGACGTCGTCCGCCGCAGGAGCGGGCCGGATCAGTTATGGGCTGGGGCTGCAGGGCCCGGCGGTCTCCGTCGACACGGCGTGCAGCTCGTCGCTGGTCGCAGTCCATCAGGCGTGCCAGGCGCTGCGCTTGGGGGAGTGTGACCTCGCGCTGGCCGGCGGCGTGAACGTCCTGCTCAGCGCGAAGACCGCGATGACCTTTTCCCACGCGCACATGCTGGCTCCGGACGGCAAGTGCAAGACCTTCGACGCGGCCGCGGATGGCTATGTGCGCGGCGAGGGCTGCGGTGTCATTGTCGTGAAACGCCTCGAGGACGCGATCCGTGACGGTGACCGGATTCGGGCCGTGATCCGGGGCAGCGCGGTCAACCAGGATGGCGCTTCGGGTGGTTTGACGGTGCCGAACGGCGTGGCCCAGCAACGGGTTATCAGCGAAGCACTGGCGTGCGCCGGTGTCGCTGCCGGCGACGTCGGATACTTGGAGGCGCACGGGACCGGGACATCGTTGGGTGATCCGATCGAGGTACAGGCCGCCGGCGCGGCCCTCGGCGACGGGCGCGACGCGAGCCGGCCGCTGCTGATCGGGTCGGTGAAAACGAATATCGGGCATCTGGAGGCAGCCGCGGGGATCGCGGGTCTGATCAAGGTCGTCCTGTCGCTGGAGCACGAGGAATTGCCGAAGCACCTTCACTTCGAGAACCCCTCGCCGCACATTCCCTGGAACCGGCTTCCGGTCCGGGTGGTGGATAAGGCCCTGCCCTGGGTGCGCGACGGACGGCCCCGTATCGCCGGGATCAGTTCGTTCGGGTTCTCCGGGACCAATTCGCACGTCATCATCCAAGAAGCACCCGCTGGAGTGGGCCAGGTTGCTGCGGCACCGGTAGCTCCCGCTGACGACAGGCGCTTCAGCCTGTTGCCGCTCTCGGCACGCAGCCCGGAGGCTTTGGTTCAGCTCGCTGACGGATACCGCAACTGGTTGGCCGCACATCCGGAGGCCACGTTGGCCGATGTGTGCCTCACCGCCGGGGTCGGGCGATCGCACTTCGAACACCGGGCCGCCTTGGTGGTCAATTCGATGGAATCCGCGCGTGAGGTACTCGGCGCGCTGGCCGACAATCGCCCGGCACCCGGTTTGCTCCGGGGGGAGTGCACTGACAAGCCGAAGACGGCGTGGTTGTTCACCGGCCAAGGCAGCCAGTACGCCGGCATGGCCCGGGAGCTGTTCGAGACCGAGCCGGTGTTCGCCGAGATAATGACCCGGTGCGCGGCGGCGATCGCCGATGTGCTCGAAAGGCCGTTGCTGGACGTCATTTTCGATCCGGACGGTGAAGACACCCTGCGGCAGACCGCCTATGCCCAGCCCGCCTTGTTCGCGTTGGAGATGGGCCTGGCCCGGCTCTGGCAGTCATGGGGCTTCGAACCGGACGTGGTGATCGGTCACAGCGTCGGCCAATACTCGGCGGCCTGCATCGCGGGTGTGTTCAGCCTCGAGGATGGAGCGTTGTTGCTGGCTGAGCGCGGCCGCCTGTTCGGCAGCCTGCCCGCCGGCGGTCGTATGGCCGCGGTCTTCGCTGCCGCCGAGCGAGTGGAAAGCATCACCGACGAGTTCCCGAGCCTGTCGGTGGCCGCCTACAACGGCGCCAACACCGTGTTGTCCGGACCAGGAGAGGACCTGGAACAGGCGGTGGCCGCGCTGACCGACGACGGTGTGCGCTGCGACTGGCTGGACACCAGCCACGCCTTCCATTCGGCGCTGCTGGATCCGGTCCTCGACGAATTCGAGGCGTATGCGGACCGGTTCGAGTTCCGCTCGCCACAAAGGACATTGGTGTGCAACCGCACGGGCGCCGCCCTAGGCAGAAGTGCGAAACTAGACGGCGCCTACTGGCGCCGCCATGCGCGGCAGCCGGTCGAGTTCGCCAAGAGCGTGCGCACACTGGCCGACCTCAGGTGCACGATACTGCTGGAGGTCGGCCCGCAACCGGTGCTCACCGCGGCAGCCATGCGGGCTTGGCCTGACCCGGCAACTGCACCACGGGCGATCGCGTCATTGCGTAAAAACGGCGCCGACCACCGCCAGATCACCGAAGCCGTTGCTAACGCCTACATCGTCGGCCACGTGCCCGACTTCGGCGCTCTCCAGCAGGGACCGGCACGCAAGCTCGACCTGCCCACCTATCCGTTCCAGCATCGTCAGTACTGGTTCCGTGAGCAGCGGGTCGCGCCCACTCAACAGGCCTCGAACCAGACCGCAGCCACGCGTACCGAAGCCGTCCAGCTTCTC
The DNA here is from genome assembly GCF_052145595.1 of Mycobacterium sp. Taxonomy (GTDB): domain Bacteria; phylum Actinomycetota; class Actinomycetes; order Mycobacteriales; family Mycobacteriaceae; genus Mycobacterium. Next base: position 8,043 of record NZ_JBKQOI010000329.1, read on the forward strand.
GAGGACGGCCGGATCGAGGAACTCGCCGTGCTGCTTGACGGTGGGAGCGGCAATCAACAGGCCGTGGATTTGCTGACAAAGCTTGCCGCACAACACAACCAACAGCGTAAAGCCCAGTCCATCGCGGACTCCCGCTACGAGATTCGCTGGGAGAAATCCGCTGCTGGCGCCTCCGGCGCGAAAGCCGGCGAGGGATCTGCCTGGCTCCTTGTCAGCGATGACGCCGACGCGGTTCAGCCATTGGTCGACGTGCTGACTGCGCGTGGGCACCGGCACAGGATCCTCGGGTTGCCGGCCTCCGACGCGGATGAAGAGCGGCTCGCAGACGCGTTGCGCGCCGCGGTGGCGGACGAACCAACCACCCGAATCCTGCATCTCTCGGCCCTCGATTCGGACACCTCGCCGTCGACGCAATCGCTATTGCGGATGCAACACCAAGTCCTGAGCGGAACGCGGCGACTCTTCCGCGCCGCGGCTGCCGCTGAACTCCGCACGCCCATCTGGTTGGTAACCCGTGACGCACAACGGGTCAACAGCGCCGACGCGGTGTCACCGGCGCAGTCCAGCCTGTGGGGGTTCGGTCGTGCCGCCTCGCTGGAATATCCACGACTGTGGGGCGGACTGGCAGATTTGTCCGGCCGTGGTGGCGACGAGTGGTCCGGGCTGATCGACCAGCTGGTGGCAGCCCCGGCCGGTGAAGACCAAATCGCGCTTCGCGACCAAGCGGTCTACGTTCCCCGGCTGACTCGACGCGCAGGACAGCCGGCCGCAACACCGCTGGCCCTACGCGATGACGCGACATATCTCGTGACCGGCGGGCTGGGTGCGATCGGACTGGAAGTCGCCGGTTACCTGGCCGCCCACGGCGCCCGGCATGTGGTGCTCACCAGCCGACGCGCACCCAGCGACGCCACGCAACAGCGCATCGACGTGATACGCGAACAATCCGGCTGCGAAGTCCGGGTCATCACGGCCGACGTCGCCAACCCGCACGACGTCGCTCGTGTCTTGGCCACTGTGCGGGCCGAACTGCCATCGCTGGCC
>NZ_JBKQOI010000330.1:0-2601 GCF_052145595.1 Mycobacterium sp.
GCAACCCGTCGAGCTTGCGGGGTCCGTGAACGCCCTGCGCGCGCTGCCGGCGCTTGGCCCTGTGATGAAAGTCGATGGCCGCCAACCGGTTTAGTGCGCGAATCTTAAGGTTCAGAGCGGGAGCCGGTCAGTCGTGGGCGATCGGCGGTACACTGTGCGCCGAAACTATGCCTTCATGACGAAGGAAAGACTTTGCGGCAACTGCGAATTGATTGAGCTTGTCGTTCACAGTCCGCCCTTCTCGGGTGTCCCCAGATGCTGATCCCCTAGTGTGTGATGGGTTCCCAGGTTGATTCATTGACAATGATCGGGGTTCCACCCGACCTCCCACTCGAAACCCGAGGGTGTCATCTCACAGTAGCCCGACCCCTTCGCCGGAGACGAAGGTCGTGTCGTCGCGCAGCACTGCTTTGCACTCGGCATAGCGCGGCAAGGCGTAGACCCGCTGCCTGCTCAGCCACACCACCCGCCCCAGTCGGCGCAGGCGCGCGTAATGCGGGTGCGGGTCGAGGATCGCCCGCGCCGAGTACAGGTCGGGTTCGTATGCCGGGACGGCGGCGGCCCTACGCATCAGCGCCGGTGTCTGCGGGTGGCGCGAAAACCGGTACCGCGCGGCAGATTTCGGCCAGATCACGGCTCGCACATAGCACCGTCCGATCCGGCCGCACCACCGCTGCCCTGGCCCGACCTGCCTGCAGCCACAGCGCCAGTTCCGTGCCGGGATGAGCCGCCACGACGACGGCGCCACGGCGGGTCATCTCGTCCTGCTGCGACGGGCTGGGCGCGGCGGACATGATCACCGCGAACCTGCCGCCGACGACCGCGTCGAGACGTTTACCGTCGACCAGAACAGGATTCGGGCACAACCCGCCCGCCAGCCGCCGCCGTCCGGGTGATTTCAGTACCAGCTCGCTGCTGTGCAACGCGGGCGTCGTGCTGTCGACGATCTTCTCCCGCACCCCGGGGATCAGATGCAGTCGCGGAACCACCACACGCCGGAGCAGATTGCCCGCCCCGCCGCCCGCCGTCATGGCCGTGCCCATCGCGAGCGCGAACCGGATCATGTACCGCACGTGCGGCATACGCTCCTGCTCATAGGTGTCAAGCACCCTCTCCGGCAACCAACCGCTGACCACGCCGGCAAGCTTCCACGCGAGGTTCATCGCGTCGCGCAGCCCCGCGCACAGGCCCTGGCCGATGAACGGCGGTGTCAGGTGCGCAGCGTCGCCAAGAATGAACATGTTGTCACGGCGCCAGCTGTTCGCCACCTGCGCGCGGAACGTGTACTCGCCGACGCGCACGAGCTCCAGCTGTTGTGGCGCAACGCCTCCTACCCACGGCCGGATCAGCGGGTAAAGCGCCGCCATGGTGTTGTAGTCGTCGGCCGTCTCGTCCGGCAGCAGCCGAAACTCCCACCGGTAGCGGGTATCGCCGATCCGCATGTAGGTGGCCGCTCGATGCGGATCGCACACCTGATGGACCCCCTCCCACTGATTCAGCTCTGCGGTCGTCGCCACATCGACCACGAGCCAACGCTGCTGGAACTTCAAGTCCTCCATGTGTGCGCCGATCGCGGTGCGGACCAGGCTGTTGGCGCCGTCGCAGCCGAGTAGATACCGCGTCTCGACGCGGTGCTCCTCACCGCTGACCCGATCGGTAAACGTGACCTGCACTCTGTCGGCCCCGATCTGAACCGCTTCGGTCACCTCGGCATTGCCCCGGAGAACGGCGTGCGGGTAATGCTTCAGGTTCGCCCGCAACAGCGCCTCGAACTCCGGCTGGTCAAACATGTTCGCCTGCGGGAAGCCGTTAGCGCTTTCGGCGCACTCCCGGCGAAACTCCGCGAGTACCCCCGCGTTTCGGTCCCGCAGCTGCACACCACGCGCCGGTCGGGAGATCGCCGCGAACTCGTCGGCAATGCCCAATCCCGCAATTAGGCGGTATATTTCGTCGTCGAGATGAACGGCACGCGGCTGTGGGTAGACGTCCTCCCAGCGGTCGAGGACAAGACAGTCGACGCCATACTGCGCAAGCTTCGTTGCCGCGGTGATCCCGGTCGGCCCCGCGCCGACGATCACCACCGGGACGAAGTTCGGGTTCTCGGTCATGAGTACCTCACCACGTTGCGTTGCGCGCCGAGATCGATCTTACCGTCGGCGGTTCCGATGGCGGCCTCGACGACGTCGCCGTCGTGCAGGTACTTGGTGTTTTTGGCCTGGCCGGCGAAGAACATCTTCCACTTGACGTCGTCCGGCAACAGACCCACGAGCTTCTGCACCGGCTTCGGCGGCGCAGACAGCGCCGTCCCGACCGGGGTGCCGGTGATCACCAGGTCGCCCGCGGACAGCTCCTGGAACAGCGCCAGTGCCGCAAGGGCCTGGACGGGCCGATAGATCATGTCGCCGTCGACCGTGCTGTCTTGACGCAGTTCGCCGTTGACGCGCAGCCGCAGCCGCAGTTCGCCGAAGCGACCCAGCTCGTCGGCGTCAAGCAGCACCAGCGCCGGCCCGACCGGCGTGAACGTCGGGTACGACTTGGACTCGTAGAACTGGGTTTTGGTCAGCTGCACATCGCGCGCCGACACGTCGTTGGTCACCACGA
>NZ_JBKQOI010000331.1:0-16451 GCF_052145595.1 Mycobacterium sp.
AGCCCTAGGAATCGGCAATCGCTCCAGGAGCCAAGGGTGCTCACCGGCCGGCGGCTCGGTGATCAGCCTCCCGCTCAACAACCAAGATCCCCGTCAAGGACACGCTGATCGAATCCCATTAGGAGTCGAGTTCCCGGGCCACCGCCTTGACCACCTCGGAAATTTGACGAGCGGTCTTGCGGTCCGGGTAGCGGCCCTTGCGCAACTCGGGCTGCACGGTGCTCTCCAGCAGCGTGATCATGTCCTCGACCATGCCGTGCAGCTCATCAGGGCTGTGCTTGTGCTCGACGGGCACCTCGCGGCGCGCCTTGGCGGCAAGGCTGGGTGGCGGATCGATCAGCTTCAGGCTCAACGCCTGCGGTCCGCGCCGACCGGAAGCCACGCCGAATTCCACCCGCTGTCCCGCTTTGAGCGCCTCGACCCCGTCGGGCAGCGCCGACGAGCGGACGTAGACGTCTTCGCCGTCCTCCTGCAACAAGAAGCCAAACCCCTTCTCGGAGTCGTACCACTTAACCTTGCCGGTCGGCACTGGTCTCACCTGCTTGTCTGACGGATCACTAGGATGGCCAACACAATATGCGTCCCGCCTGCGCAGGACGCAATGTTGGGTTTTGATCCTACTCGGATGCCTGCCTGACGAGCACCCCCGTCACTCGTGAGTCGGTAGGCTGGCAGTACCGCTGGAGGAGATATGCGCCTGGTCCTGAACGTTATCTGGCTTCTATTCGGCGGCCTCTGGATGGCCGCCGGTTACCTGCTCGCGGCGCTCATCAGCTTCTTGCTCATCATCACCATCCCCTTTGGGTTTGCGTCGCTGCGCATCGCCTCGTTCGCGTTGTGGCCGTTCGGCCGCACGATCGTCGACAAGCCGACCGCCGGGACCGGCGCCCTCATCGGAAACGTCATCTGGGTGCTGCTGTTTGGGGTCTGGCTGGCGATAGGGCATTTGGTGAGCGCGGCGGCGATGGCGATCACGATCGTCGGGATTCCGCTGGCGCTGGCCAACCTCAAATTGATCCCGGTGTCATTGATGCCGCTGGGCAAACAGATAGTTCCCGTCAGCTCGCCGACTCCATTCGCACCGGTGCCCGCATGACGCTGACCGCCTTGGGTGTACCTACGGTGCCTGGCCGGATGGAGGGCCCGACAGACGAGCCCGTCGGCACTGGAGTACCAACCGAGGGCCCGCTGCTGGATTCATACGGACGGGTCGCCACCGATCTGCGGGTATCGCTGACCGATCGCTGCAACCTGCGGTGCACTTATTGCATGCCGGCCGAGGGCCTGGACTGGCTACCCGGAGAGCAACTGCTGCGACCCGACGAGCTGGCAAGGCTGATGCACATAGCCGTCACCCGGCTGGGCATCACCAGCGTGCGGTTCACCGGGGGTGAGCCCCTATTGTCCCGCCACCTCGAAGAAGCGGTCGCAGCGGCGGCCAATCTGCGGCCCCGCCCCGAGATCTCGCTGACCACAAACGGTGTGGGACTGGCGCGACGGGCTGCCGCGCTCGCCGACGCAGGCCTGGACCGGGTCAACGTGTCGCTGGACAGCGTGGACCGGGACCACTTCGCGGCGATCACCCGTCGCGACCGGATCGCTGACGTGCTGGCCGGCTTGGCGGCCGCCAACGACGCAGGCCTGAGACCGGTGAAGGTCAACGCCGTGCTCGATCCCGCCACAGGACGCGACGATGTCGTCGGGCTGCTGGGGTTCTGCCTCGAGCATGGGTATCAATTGCGGGTCATCGAGCAGATGCCGCTGGACGCCGGGCATCAATGGCGCCGCGGGACCGCGCTGACCGCTGACGACGTGCTGGCGGCGCTGCGCCCGCACTTCCGGCTGCGACCGGACCCGGCGCCGCGCGGTTCGGCTCCCGCGGAGCTGTGGCTGGTCGACACGGGCCCGAACACGCCGAGCGGAAAGTTTGGCGTCATCGCGTCGGTTTCGCACGCCTTCTGCGCGGCGTGTGATCGCACCCGGCTCACGGCCGACGGCCAGATCCGCAGCTGCCTGTTCTCGGCCAACGAGACGGACCTTCGGGGGCTGCTGCGCGACGGCGCGCACGACGACACGATCGAGGCGGCTTGGCGGGCTGCAATGTGGGGCAAGCCCGCCGGCCACGGCATCAACGACCCCGACTTCATCCAGCCCGACCGCCCGATGAGCGCGATCGGTGGCTAGCCCGATGGGTCACCCCCCCGTCGACGCAGACGGAATTCAGGTGACGGTCCGCTACTTCGCCGCCGCGCGCGCGGCGGCAGGAGCCCAATCGGAAACGGTGGTGGTGCGTCCGGGAACCACGGTGGCCGAGTTGGTCGGGCGGCTCGCCGTCCGGGGAACTCGCCTCGCGACCGTGTTGAATCGATGCTCTTACCTGTGCGACGGAATCGCCGTTCGCGACGAAACCACGGCGTTGCGCGCGGGTAACACGATCGACGTACTACCGCCCTTCGCCGGCGGCTGAGAATGTGAAATATCTCACGTAACGGAATAATAACGGCGCGGACACGCTCCGATCTCGGCCGCAATGACCTGCGCAAACAAGAGGTGTTCCTGGGGTTTTCGCAGATGGCCGTGCGGGAAACGCCGGGTTTCGCTAGACGTGACGGGACCAACAGAAACGGCTAGCGTCTGCGAAGGCTCGCCAGACCGGTGGCGTTCCTCCCTCTCTATCGCGCCGAGCTCCATCCAGTAGGCGAGGGAACACCGTAAATGGATGGAGGCGGGGGACCCACCGGTCCACCGTGATCGGATTGGGGCCGCTTGCGGCTCCTTGGGGTGAAGCCGACGTCGCCTCCCATGTGGAGTAGATGCCGGCCGGGTAGCCTCTCCAACCCGAACCCGACAGCTGACCTCGCAGGCGTACGAGAGAGGAATTTCGGCTCGTATGAGTGGACGTCACCGTAAGCCCACTACTTCTAACATCAGCGTCGCCAAGATCGCCTTTACCGGGGCAATACTCGGTGGCGGCAGCATCGCCCTCGCCGGCCAGGCAACCGCAGCCACCGATGGCGAATGGGATCAGGTAGCCCATTGCGAGTCCGGCGGCAACTGGGGAATCAGCACCGGCAACGGCTACTACGGCGGCGTGCAATTCAGCGCAGGTACCTGGGCCTCGCACGGCGGCGGCGAATTCGCCCCTTCGGCCCAGCTCGCCACCAGGGATCAGCAGATCGCGGTCGCTGAGCGCGTCCTGGCGACGCAGGGTCGCGGCGCCTGGCCCGTGTGTGGTGGTCCGCTGTCGGGTCCGAGCCCGCGCAACGTCCTTCCCACCCCGGCCGGGATGGATGCGCCGCTGGACGCGCCCGGCATCAACGGGCAGCCGGCACCGCTGGCACCACCGCCCGCAGACGCGCCCCCGCCAGACGCTCCTCCCCCGCCTCCCCCGCCGCCCGCTGACCCGCCGGTGCAGCTGGCCGGCTTCGACCAATCGCCCTCCGCGCCTCCAGCGGATGTGCCACCCGCACCTCCGGCCGACGCCGTGCCACCCGCGCCTCCCGCGGATGCGCCGGCACCTCCCGCTGACGCCATGCCGCCGGCACCTCCCGCGGACGCGCCGGCACCTCCCGCTGACGCCATGCCGCCCGCGCCGGCCGATGTGCCGCCGCCTCCCGGCGACCTCAACACCGCGTCGGCTGCACCACAGCACGCTTCGAAGGTCGGCTACACGAAGCAATTGTGGGAAGCGATCCGCGGGCAGGACATCCACGGAAACGATGCGCTGGACGCTATCGCGCAGCCGACCGGGATCAACTGACGCCCTGCGCTTGGGCGCTTAGCCGGATTACTCGGGCTCTTCCGCAATCAGACGAGTAAGCCTCCTGATTGCGGGAGATCGCCGGCCTCCCGCACAGTCCAGGAGGATGTCGACGCGCTTCAGGCCGAGTTCACCCACTCGTCGGTGCCGTCATCGAAGAACTGATGCTTCCACACCGGTAGCTGTGCCTTGATGGTGTCGACCAGACGGGCGCAGGTGTCGAATGCCGCCTGTCGATGGTCGGCGGCGACGGCGGCCACCAGCGCCGCCTCACCGATGTGCAGCACGCCGATCCGGTGGCTGGCCGCGATGGCGCGCACCCCGCTGGACTCCTCGGCGACCTCGGCTACCACGTCGGCAATGAGCCGTGCTGCCGACGGGTGCGCGGAATACTCCAACCGCACCACTCGGCGGCCACCGTCGTGATCGCGGATCGCGCCGACGAACCCGACGATCGCTCCGGCCGACTGGTGGCCCACCAGCTCTTCATGCTCAGCGAGAAAGATCGGCTCTTCGGTCATGGCGGCGCGCACGACGAGCGTCATCGCTCGTGATCTTCGCCTGCGAGTTGGTCTAGCGCGTGGTCGAGCACGTCGGCGAGCACGCCAAGGCCGTCGCGTACCCCGCCGGGTGAACCCGGCAGATTGACGATCAGCGTCTTGCCGGCCACGCCGCACACGCCGCGCGAAAGCACCGAAGTCGGCACCTTCGGCAGCCCGGAGCGGCGGATGGCGTCAGCCAGCCCGGGAATCATGTAGTCCAGCACCGCCACGGTCTGATCCGGGGTGCTATCGCTGGGCGCGATGCCGGTGCCACCCGAGGTGATGATGACGTCAACCCCGTCGTCGACCGCGCTCCGCAGCGCGTCTCCGACCGGCTCCCCGTCGGCAACCACCTCTGGCTGCACGGTCGAAAACCCGCGCTGCTCAAGCCACTCCGCGATGATCGGCCCGGATTGATCGTCGTACACGCCGGCCGATGCGCGGGTGGAGGCGATGATGACTCGGGCGGATCGGCTGCTCATCGCCGCGCCCGATTTCCGCTTTTGCCGCCCTCTTTGCGGAGCACCCGAATGTCATCGATGCGCGCGGCCGGATCGACAGCTTTGATCATGTCGTAAAGAGTGAGCCCGGCCACGCTGACGGCGGTCAGCGCCTCCATCTCCACACCCGTACGGTCGGTGCTGCGTACCGTCGCGGTGATCTCGATATCCGACTCGCCGACAGTGAAATCGACGTCGACTCCGGTGAGTGCGAGCTGGTGGCACAGCGGGATCAGTTCGCTGGTGCGCTTCGCTGCCAGAATGCCCGCGACCCGTGCCGTGGCCAACGCATCGCCCTTAGCCAGGCCGCCCGTCGAGATCAGCGCCACCACCTGCGCCGAAGTGCGCAGAGCACCCGCGGCAACGGCGGTGCGCTTGGTGGCTCCCTTTTCGGTGACATCGACCATATGTGCTGCCCCACGCTCATCGAGGTGCGACAGCGTGGCGGAGCGGGATTTCTCCGACTCCCAGGTCACAGGGGCCTTAGCGGCCTCAGAGGCCCTAGCCATCCGTGCGACCTACCGGTTGACCACGGTGACCGGGTGGACGTAGGGCAGGTCGGTGGAGGGCAGCGGGAATACCAGTTCACCGAAGGGTGATAACGCACCGGTCCGATCGCTCACCAACTCGCTTACCGCGTGGTCGTCCGGGTCCGTCGTCGGCCAGCCGTTGTCGACGTACTTGGTTTTGCTCGCCTTGTCCTCAGCAATGTCAGCCACGGGGTCCATTCTGACAGGTCGCGCGGGCGCGCGCGGAGCAAGGCCATCAGTGGCGAGTGACTCGGTCGTCCCCTCGCAGGGCGGCGGGGCCCTGAGAGTCCAGGTTGCCGGATCCTGACCGTGGCCTTCAGGATCGTCGGCTGCTTTACGCTGGTCAGCAATGACCGACAACACCCCGGACATCCCGCTGGGGTCCTGGCTGGCCGACTTGCCCGACGAGCGGCTGATCCGATTGCTGGAGCTACGGCCAGACCTCGCCCAGCCCCCACCTGGGAGCATCGCTGCACTGGCCGCGCGCGCACAGGCCCGTCAGTCGGTCAAGGCTGCCACCGACGAGCTCGACTTCTTACGGCTGGCGGTGCTCGACGCGCTGCTGGTGCTGCAGGCCGATTCGGCGCCGGTGCCAATGGCAAAGCTGCTGGCACTCATCGGTGACCGCGCTCCCGAAGCCGACGTGGTCAGCGCGCTGGACGACCTCAGGCAACGCGCCCTGGTCTGGGGTGAGGCGGGGTTCCGGGTCGCGGCCGACGCCAGCACGGCATTACCGTGGCATCCGGGGCAAGTCACCCTTGAGGACACCTCACACACCGGCGAACAGATCGCCGATCTCATCGACGGGCTCAACCCGGCACAGCTGGAGGTGCTGGAGAAGCTGCTTGAAGGGTCCCCGATGGGCCGCACCCGTGACGCCGCGCCCGGTGCCCCGGCGGATCGGCCGGTGCCGCAGCTGCTGGCGCTGGGCCTACTGCGCCGCATCGATGCCGAGACGGTGATCTTGCCCCGCCATGTCGGGCAGGTGCTGCGCGGCGAGCACCCTGGCCCGATGCAGCTGACGGCACCTGACCCGGTGGTGTCGACGACCACCGCCGACGATGCCGATGCGACGGCCGCCGGAGCCGTCATCGACCTGTTGCGCGAGCTCGACGTACTTCTTCAAACTCTTGGTGCCGCACCGGTTTCCGAGCTGCGCAGCGGCGGAATGGGAATTCGCGACGTCAAGCGGCTGGCCAAAGCGCTCGGCGTTGACGAGCCACGGCTGGGCCTGATCCTCGAGGTCGCGGCCGCGGCCGGATTGATCGCCAGCGGCATGCCCGATCCGGAGCCCGCTAACGGTGACGGACCCTATTGGGCGCCAACGGCGGCCACCGAACGGTTCACCGCGATGTCCCCCGCCGAGCGCTGGCATCTGCTGGCTAGCACCTGGCTTGACTTGCCGGGCCGGCCGGCGTTGATCGGCAGTCGTGGCCCCGACGCGAAACCTTATGGCGCCCTTACGGATGCGCTGTACTCAACGGCCGCACCGCTGGATCGCCGACTGCTGCTGAGCATGCTCTCCGAGCAGCCCGCCGGTGCCGGCGTCGATGCGGCCGCGGCTTCGGCGGCGCTGATCTGGCGACGTCCGCGCTGGGCCAGGCGGCTGCAGCCGCGACCCATTGCCGATCTAATGACCGAAGGCCACGCCTTGGGGCTGGTGGGTCGCGGGGCGATAAGCGCACCGGGCCGCGCGCTGCTGGACGAAGGCGCCGACCCTCAGATCGCGATCGACGCGATGACCCGTGCGATGCCCGCACCAATCGACCACTTCCTGGTGCAGGCCGACCTGACCGTCGTGGCACCGGGGCCACTGCAACGCAATCTCGCCGACGACCTGGCCACGGTCGCCACCGTCGAATCGGCGGGTGCGGCGATGGTCTACCGCATCAGCGAGCAGTCGATCCGGCACGCGCTCGACATCGGCAAAACCCGCGACTGGATGCACACATTTTTCGCCGGCCACTCCAAGACGCCGGTGCCACAGGGGCTTACATATCTCATCGACGACGTTGCGCGGCGGCACGGCCAGCTTCGGATCGGCATGGCCGCTTCGTTCGTGCGGTGCGAGGACCCGGCGCTGCTGGCCCAGGCGGTGGCGGCCGCCGAAGGGCTACAGCTACGTGCCCTTGCCCCGACCGTTGCCGTGTCGCCCGCGCCTATCGCCGAGGTGCTCGCCGCGTTGCGCGGAGCGGGCTTCGCTCCGGCCGCCGAAGACTCCTCCGGCTCCATCGTCGACCTCCGGCTCCGGGGAGCTAGGGTGCCCGCGCCGCAGCGCCGCCGACCGTACCACCCTCCGCCGCGTCCTAGCAGCGAGACGCTGAACGCGGTCGTGTCGGTGCTGCGTAAGGTGACCGCCGCGCCGTTCGGCAACATCCGCATCGACCCCGCGGTCACCATGTCGTTGCTGCAGCGCGCGGCGAGGGAGCAGGACACGTTGGTGATCGGCTACCTCGACGCCGCAGGGGTCGCCACCCAGCGAGTGGTATCGCCGATCACCGTGCGGGGCGGGCAGCTGGTGGCCTTCGATTCGGCGTCCGGGCGGCTGCGTGACTTCGCCATCCACCGCATCACCTCGGTGGTGTCGGCCGACGACTGAATAATGGGCGGTATGACTGACGGGCCGTTGATCGTGCAGTCCGATAAGACGGTGCTGCTCGAGGTGGACCACGAGCTGGCCGGCGCGGCGCGCGCCGCCATCGCGCCGTTCGCCGAGCTGGAGCGCGCACCCGAACACGTGCACACCTACCGCATCACACCGCTGGCACTGTGGAACGCCCGCGCCGCCGGCCACGACGCCGAACAGGTCGTCGACGCGCTGGTCAGTTTCTCCCGCTACCCGGTGCCCCAGCCGTTGCTCGTCGACATCGTCGACACCATGGCCCGCTATGGCCGGCTGCAACTCGTCAAACACCCGGCGCACGGTCTGACGCTGGTGAGCCTGGATCGCGCGGTGCTCGAGGAGGTACTGCGCAACAAGAAGATCGCACCGATGCTGGGCGCCCGAATCGACGAGGACACGGTGGTCGTCCACCCGAGCGAACGCGGCCGCGTCAAGCAGATGCTACTTAAAATCAGCTGGCCCGCAGAGGATCTCGCCGGTTACGTCGACGGTGAGGCACTCGCCATCAGCCTGCAGCAGGACGGTTGGCACCTACGCGATTATCAGCAGATGGCCGCCGATTCGTTTTGGTCCGGCGGCTCCGGGGTGGTGGTGCTTCCGTGCGGTGCCGGCAAGACGCTGGTCGGCGCGGCCGCGATGGCGAAAGCCGGCGCCACGACGCTGATCCTGGTCACCAACATCGTCGCCGCCCGGCAATGGAAACGCGAGTTGGTTGCGCGCACCTCGCTGACCGAGGACGAGATCGGCGAATACTCCGGAGAACGCAAGGAAATCCGGCCCGTCACCATCTCGACATATCAGATGATCACCCGCCGCACCAAGGGCGAATACCGGCACCTGGAGCTCTTCGACAGCCGCGATTGGGGACTGATCATCTACGACGAGGTGCACTTGCTACCGGCACCGGTGTTCCGGATGACCGCCGACCTTCAGTCCAAGCGGCGACTGGGCCTGACCGCCACGTTGATCCGCGAAGACGGCCGCGAGGGCGACGTGTTCTCCCTGATCGGCCCGAAGCGCTATGACGCGCCGTGGAAGGACATCGAGGCGCAGGGCTGGATCGCGCCGGCGGAGTGCGTCGAGGTGCGGGTCACCATGACCGACAACGAGCGGATGATGTACGCCACCGCCGAACCCGAAGAACGCTACCGGCTGTGCTCGACGGTGCACACCAAAATCGCTGTGGTCAAATCGATTCTGGAGAAACATCCCGGCGAGCAGACCCTGGTGATCGGCGCCTACCTGGATCAGCTCGACGAACTCGGCGCCGAGCTGAACGCTCCGGTCATCCAGGGCTCGACCCGAACCCGGGAACGCGAAGAACTTTTCGACGCCTTCCGCCGCGGCGAAGTGTCCACGCTGGTGGTGTCCAAGGTCGCCAACTTCTCCATCGACTTGCCGGAAGCCTCCGTGGCCGTGCAGGTTTCGGGGACATTCGGCTCACGCCAAGAGGAGGCCCAGCGGCTGGGCCGGTTACTTCGGCCCAAGTCCGACGGCGGCGGCGCCATCTTCTATTCCGTGGTGGCACGCGATAGCTTGGACGCCGAGTACGCCGCGCACCGACAGCGCTTCCTGGCCGAGCAGGGCTACGGCTACATCATCCGCGATGCGGACGATCTGCTGGGCCCGGCGATTTAGATTGCGGCGAGCAGACGAAGAATCGCACGCACACAAGGTGTTTCGTGCGATTCTCTGTCTGCTCGCGCCAATTACTCAGAGCGAAACGATGGTCGCCGACGCGGTGCCCGGTGCGCCGTACACCTGCGCCAGGCCGACACGCGGGTTGCCGGGCACCTGACGCTCGCCCGCCTCACCCCGCAACTGGCGCACCAGCTCGTGCATCTGCCGCAGCCCTGACGCGCCGATCGGCTCACCGTTGGCGATCAACCCGCCATCGGTGTTGACGGGCATCGAACCATGGATCTCGGTAGCACCGTCGGCCACCAGTTTCTCCTGCTCGCCGTCCGCGCACAGGCCCGTCTCGGCCATGTGGATGACCTCGGCACCGGCGTCGGTGTCCTGCAGCTGGGCGATGTCGACATCCTCAGGTCCGATGCCCGCGGCCTCGTAGGCGGCCTTGGACGCGTATACCGTCGGTGAGGCGTCCTCGTCCAGCGGAGCCGATGTGGCGTGAACTTCGTAGGCACCGTATCGCCGGGTCCGAATCTCGCAGGCTCGCACATAAACCGGCTTGTCGGTGAACTTGTGCGCGATGTCGCCGCGGCACATGATCACCGCGGCGGCACCCTCGTCGGGCGCACAGAACATGTACTGGGTCAACGGGTAGTTCAGCACGGTCGAGTTGAGGATCTCGTCTTCGGTAATCGGCTTGCGACGGAATGCATTTGGATTCAGCGCTCCGTTGCGGAAGTTCTTGGCGGCGACCTTGGCCAGCGTGGCCTGGGAGATGTTGTGGTCGTGGATGTACTTGTTGGCCTTTATCCCGAAGAACTTCGTGGTGACGAACTGCCCGTTCTGCGCATACCACTGCGGCAGCGCCAGCTTGGCGGGGTCGTCGGTGAACGCGCCGCGCGGGTGCTTGTCCAGGCCGATGGCGATGCCGATGTCGTACTTGCCCAGCCGGATCGTGTCGGCGGTCTGCTGAATGGCGCTGGCCGCGGTGGCACAGGCGTTGAACACATTGGTGAACGTGATGCCGGTGAGCCCGACCAGGCGGGTCACCGCGTCGGGGTTGGATACCTCGTGGCTGCCGCCGAAACCGAACTGAATGTCCTTCCAGTCCAGGCCGGCGTCCTGCAGCGCGGACTGGATCGCCTCGGCGCCCATCTGCATCGCGGTCTTCTCGAACCGGCCGAATGGGTGCAAGCCCACACCGATGATGGCCACATCGTTACTCATCTTGGAGTCCTCCTCGGCTTAGACCGGTTGGAATGCGAACGTCATGATCTCGGCGCCCTCGGCGTCGGTGGTAAGCGGCACCATGGTCAGCTCGACCTCCTGACCGAACTGCAGCTTGGCCGGGTCGTTCTCGGTCAGCCGCCCCTCGACCCGGATCACGTCCCCGAGCTGGACCAGGCCCACGCCGAACGGCACGAAATCCTTGCCCGCGGGACCGGCGTAGGGCGCTCCGGGCGGGAAACCCTGGGTGGTCCAGGCCACCAAGGTTCCACGGCGCGGCAACAACAACTCGGTCATCTCGCCGCCACTGCAGCGCGGGCACCACTGTTGCACTGGGAAGGTCGTGGCGCCGCAGCTTCCGCACCGGCTACCGATCAGCTGCGGGCTCTCGTCGGGCCAGGTAGAGATCTCGGGGGCGAGTGCCTTCTGCATTACGGGATCCTCCAGCAATCATCCACAGTCCGCCAACAGAACATTGCTGACTGAACCGTATAACAGCTTTCCGGAAAGTGGAAACCGCATTCTCATAGGCTGCACGCGGGCCTGGCCCCGCGCCTAGCTGGGCTATCTTGACGAGGTCTGTGCGACTGGAGATCGTGGCCAGCGAGACCCGAACCTGTGGGAGGAGACGACTATGCCGGTTACGGTGACACTTGAACTTAGGTTCAAACCCGACGCGGTGTCTGCGGCGCGCGACCTTATGCGCCGGACGCTACAAGTTACCCGGGCGTTCGATGGGAATCTCGGCACGGATGTGCTCGTCGACCAAGACGACGAAGCGCACTGGCTTATCTACGAACTTTGGGACACGGTCGAGGCCGACGAGGCCTACCGCGCATTTCGTGCCGGCGAAGGCAAAGTGACCGAGTTGCCTCCGCTGCTGGCCGCGCCTCCGGTGAAGACGCGGTTCGTCACGACTGATATCTAGCTCAGCGCGGGAATGACTTCGCGTTCGAACAACTCGATGCCGGATCGGTCGTAGGCGGCTTCCGGGAAGTAGCAGATCGCATACTCACACCCGAGGTCGCGGATCTTCGCCATCCGCTCGATGACCTGATCCGGTGTGCCCGTCGCCGAATCCGGCCCGCTTCCACCGGCGATCATCGCATCCGCCACCGCCTCGGGCACGTAGCCGATCATGCGGTCGCGTACCCGCTTTTGCCGGTCTTTGACGTCGGCGTCCGACGTGCCGACGAGGGCGGTGAAGTTGGCCGAGCGCACGATGGCGTCGAAGTCGGTGCCCACCTGTTGACAGTGCCGCTTCAGCAGCTCGGACTTGTGGGCGAATGCCTCGGGCTCCGGAGTGAAGTTGGTGTACTGCGCGTACTTCGCGGCGATGCACAAGGTCACCTTTTCGCCGCCGCCGGCGATCCATAGTGGAATACCATTGTCCTGCAACGGCTTCGGCGCGACGATCGCGCCGTCGACCTGGTAGTGCTTGCCCTCGAAGCTGACTTTCCCGTCGCGCCAGGCATCGCGCATGATTTGTACGCCTTCGTCGAGTCGACCCAACCGCACCCCGGCCGATGGAAACCCGTAACCGTAAGCGCGCCACTCGTGTTCGTACCAGCCACCGCCGATACCCATCTGAATCCGGCCACCGGAGATGATGTCGGCAGTCGCCGCCACCTTGGCCAGGTACACCGGATTGCGGTAGCTCATCGCCGTGCACATCTGGCCGAGTTTGACCCGCGACGTGGTCGCCGCGTACGCCGCCATCAGCGACCAAGCCTCGTGAGTGGCTTCGCCCGTTGGCACCGGGACGGTGTGGAAGTGGTCGTAGACCCACAGCGAGTCCCATGCGCTGGTGTCTGCGTAGGTCGCCAGGTCGCGCATCACCGCCCAGTGTTTGTCCGGTTCGATGCCTACAAGATCCATTCGCCAGCCTTGCGGAATGAAGAGACCAAAGCGCATAGCGGTGACTTTAGCCCGACGACGATGCGGCCCGGAACGGGCCGTTGAGGAGCCGGGCAATCAGGACCAGCCCGGCGACGATGCGGCCCGGCCGAGGTGGGGGCACCAAGTCCGCGCCGCCATGACTTCACAGCAGATCGATAACTCAGGTCCAGCCGCCGCTGACAACGAAGCCATAAGCATGATGGATGACCAACGATTGGCACGACATCAATTCAGCCGACGCTCGGCGTCGGCCCATCCGTGTAATGCAAGTCATCTTCGCCGGGGCAGCGACCATCGCGACGCTCGCGCTATTCAGCGCGGCGCGGCCCGGTGATACCCAAGCCGTTGTCGCATCGCAGCTCCCGCAGAGCGCGCAGAACGTGGCCGGCGGCAGCGTCGTCGCCGTCGACGACAACGGCGGCGTCAACGACAACGGCCAGACCTCCGGCGACATCTTCACGCAGAACGCCCAGGATCAGAGCACCGCATGATGCACCTGCGCACATAAGTCCTTGTGCCAAAGGCCATTTTGCTCTAGTTCCCCAGACTCGACCCCGCACACCCGGGGGCGCCGTGCGC
This sequence comes from Mycobacterium sp., assembly GCF_052145595.1. Classification (GTDB taxonomy): domain Bacteria; phylum Actinomycetota; class Actinomycetes; order Mycobacteriales; family Mycobacteriaceae; genus Mycobacterium. The sequence goes on from NZ_JBKQOI010000331.1 coordinate 13,293, forward strand.
GGTTTTAACTGACACCGTGCGCAAGGCCTCCTACGGAGTGTCAGAAAACCGCAGGCGGCAGTCCTACAGGCCGCCGAACGCTACCACCGCGCGGGTGGATTGCTCTAACGTCGGCTTCGGGCTGAACACCAGCTTGCCAACGTTGAGTAAGCGAGGAGGGGCGTCGTGCGGATCCTGGTCTCGGGCGCCAGCATCGCCGGGCCGGTGCTGGCGTACTGGCTGACCCGTCATGGCTTCGACGTCACGGTCGTCGAGCGCGCACCGACGCTGCGCAAAACCGGCGGCCACGCCGTCGACTTGTTCCGTCCGGCGATGGAAATCTCCGCGAGGATGGGTGTCTTACCGCGCATTGAGGCGCTTGCCACCGGCACGGACCGCCTGACAATGTATCGGGAAGGTCGGCCGCGACCCACCGAGGTCGACCTCACCAAGCTCGTCGGCGTCGCGTCGGACCGGCACGTGGAGATCATGCGCGACGATCTGAGCGAAATCTACTATGACGCTGCCTATGACGACGTCGAGTACCTGTTCGGCGACTCGATCACGGCGATCGACCACGACGGCGAGGTGACATTCGAGCACACCCCGGCCCGCAAGTTCGACGTCGTCGTCGGCGCCGACGGGCTGCACTCCAACGTTCGGCGCCTGATCTTCGGCGAGGAAGCCGGACTCACCCGGTTCATCGGGGGATATCTGGCGGTCGTGTCGGCGCCCAAGACGTTGGCCAAACCCGGCGAGATGGTCGGTCACCTCGGCGTCGGCCGCCTCGCGGCCATCTACACCGCAGAGCATTTGGACGACGCGCGGGTGGTGTTTATGTTTCGCAGCAAAGAGGAGCTCGACTACGACTATCACGATTCGTTGCGGCAGAAAGAATTACTGCGCGACGCGTTCGCGGACATGCACTCCCAGGTGGACCGCTGGCTGGGGGAGATCGGCCAAACGAAAACGTTCTACTTCGATGCGATCAGTCAACTGCGGATGGACATATGGTCGCGCCGACGGGTCACCCTCGTCGGCGACGCCGGGTACTGTCCCGGCCCGGCGGTCGGCGGTAGCACCAGCCTGGCGGTCCTCGGCGCCTACGTGCTGGCCGGAGAGTTGGCCCGGGCCGGCGGCGATTACCTGCGCGCGTTCGCTGCCTACGAGCTCCAGATGCGCGAGCCGGTATACCGCAGCCGGGCCTTCGCGCGGAGCGCCGCCAAGAGCATCATCCCCGGCTCCCGAGCGGGAGTTTGGGCGTTGCCCCGTGGACTCCAGCTGGTCTCACTGATGCCCGGGTCCCTCTCCAGGGCGCTGGCGAGGCTCAACACCAAGGGCGTCCGGATGTACGACTCTATGCCGGTGCCCGACTACGCCGACGCCGACGTTTGACAGCATGGATCTCGAATCCGCGTGTGCCACGAAAGGGATGATCTAGATGGAGCTTGCCGGTGTCGGGATCTGGAGCAGTCAACTACGCTACGGCGACGCATCCGAATCCGCCTACGCAGCAGCGGAATTGGATGACCTCGGCTTTACGGCGCTGTGGATTCCAGACGTGGGCGGCGCGGTGTTCGACGCGGTCGGTCACCTACTCGCCGCAACCAAGCGGACGGTGATCGCCACGGGGATCCTGAACCTATGGATGCACTCGGCGGGCGATGTCGCCGAATCCTATGCGGCGCTGACCGCCGAGCACGGGGACCGCTTCCTGCTCGGGATCGGAGTCAGCCATGCGCCGCTGATCGACGCCGGCCAGCCCGGGCGATACCGCAGACCGTTGGCGGCGACGGCATCGTTTCTAGATGGATTGGATGCCGCGCAACGACCGGTGCCAACCGAGCGGCGTGTTCTTGCCGCACTCGGTCCGAAAATGCTTGCTCTGTCTGCGAACCGCGCCCGCGGAGCCCACCCTTACCTCACCACTCCTGAGCACACCGCTTCTGCCCGTTCAACTTTGGGCGAGGGCCCGTTGCTGCTACCGGAGCAGACCGTGATCCTGTGTGACAGCGTTGACGAGGCACGCCGCATCGGAACCGACTGGCTTCGGGCGTATTTGGCGTTGCCAAACTACGCCAATAATCTGCTGCGCAGCGGATTCTCCGAAGATGACCTGGCCCACGTGAGCGATCGGCTCTTCAACGCGATCATCGCCTGGGGCGACGAAGATGCCATCATGCGGCGGGTCGCCGAGCATCGTTCGGCCGGCGCCGACCATGTCTGCGTCCAGGTGCTGCTGGCCGACCCGACGGCCTTCCCGCGCGAGCAATGGCGCCGAATCGCCGCCGCCACGTAGCGCGGTTTAGGCATACGGTGAGCTATGGCTTCCAAACAGACCCTGTTTCGGATCTTCTACCGCATCGGCTTCACCCCGTGGGACGGTCATCCGCTCGCACAGCGCCTGCGGGATCTAGTCGAGGGAACCAATGACACGCCAGCGCTGCCCGCGGGCTCGGCCCTTGATCTCGGATGCGGCACCGGCGACGCCTCGATCTACCTGGCCCGGCACGGGTGGAAGGTCACCGGAGTTGACTTTGTGACGACGGCACTCGAGAAGGCGCGCGACAAGGCCCGCGCCGCTGGGGTTTCGATCAACTTCGTCCGCGCCGACGTCACAGAGTTGAGTCATGCCGGAATCGGCGCGGACTTCCCGTTGATCGTCGACAACGGCTGTTTGCACAACATGAGCGACGACGACCGCGAGGCGTACGTCCGAGAGGTCAGCGCCCTCGCGGCAGCCGACGCACGGCTGTTGGTCGTGGCGTTCGTTCCCGGCGGGAGGTTCGGCGTGTGGGGCATCGAGCCCGCAGAGATGGAACGACGATTCGCGGCCACCTGGACGATGTTGTCCGCCGGCGACGAGCGGGAGCTGGACCGTGAGAAGACCCCGGCGCGGTACTACCTCTTTCGGCGCCGCGCCTGAACGCCGGTCAGCTGGTCAGCGAGTCCGGCGGCAGGAACCGGTCACCGTACTGGGCCGCCAGCTCGCGGGCCCGGGCCACAAAGGCTTCTTTGCCCGTTCCGGCCGGACCCGAGTAGCCGACAATGAACTGCGCGCTGCCGCCGGTCCACGGCGGGAAGCCGATGCCCATGATCGATCCGATGTTGGCGTCGGCCGTCGACGTCAGAACGCCCTCGTCAAGGCACTTCTGCGTTTCCAGCGCCTCGGCGAACAGC
>NZ_JBKQOI010000332.1:0-5314 GCF_052145595.1 Mycobacterium sp.
GGTGCGCGCCGTGGCTACCTCCGCCAGACCGGCGACCGGTGCGGCGATAGCGGCCCGCAGTTCGACGCCAAGTTCCGTGCGCAGTGCGCTGATCGTGCCGCGGACCCACGAGGTGACCGACCGGGTCTGAGTCTGAGGCAGCAACACATAGATTCGCGAGCCGTGCGACGCGACCTGAGCATCATGGCGAAAAGCGCTGGCGCTCAACGCCAATACGTCAGCCAACCGGGCATGACGGCCTCCCGTGTCCCCGGTATCTGCGGTGTCCGGGGTGTCCCAACCGATCAGCGCGGCGGCGCCATCGGCCGCCAGGCCGAGTTCGCGCGCGATGGCGGCCACGTCGGCGGGCTCGCCATCGCTCAGGCCCAGAAGTTGCTGCACCCGCCGCGCGTGTGTGGAGGGCCGGGCCGCCAGGCGGGACATGATCCGGGCCGCCAGCACCGCCGCGCCCCGCAACATCTCCTCGGCGTCGTCGGCCAGCGGCTGCGAACCCTGCTGCACCCAGATGGTGCCGGCGAGCACCGCCGGTCGGCGGGCACCGGCCGGTGGCTGATGGATCCCGATCGCCAGCCGCGGGCGCAGGCCCAACTCCGGGCGCTCGGCAACGCGCACCACCTCGCCGCTGGATCGCAGCGCATCGAAGATGCCCCATTGGCCGATCCATTTCAGATGTTCGGGCGGCCCGGCCCGGCCCAGGATGGAAAGGCGGCGCAGTTCGTCGGCTTCGTCGTTGGAGGCCGAATAGGCGAGCACGTGCGACTGGGCGTTTTCGATGCTGACCATGCCGTGGATGCGGTCGGCCAGCGACTGCGCCAAGCCGAAGAGGTCGGTACCCGAGTCGTCCACCGGGTCGCCGCGGTCGCCGTAATGCTCCAACACGTGGTTGACCAACTGGTAGATCCGCTCCCAACGGGCCCGCGGCTCCACGGCCACCACCGCTGACCCGCCGGCCACCGCAGTGGTCACCAGGGCGTTCGACGGCTCTTTGACGAAGATCGCCACCGGCATGCGCTCGCGCGCCTGCTTGTCCATCCATCGCAGCGCCTCGCCGTCGGTGACACCAAGCAGGAAAAAGACATCGGCCGAGCCCGTTGCCGCCGCCAGGCCCAGCCGCACATCGTCGGAATCGATCAGCGCGGCCGACCCCACCGGAAGGTCCAGCCCCCTCGGCGCGTCGACCAGGCTGACCAGCGTCGCGTCCAGCGCGAGCAGCAGCTGACCCAGCCCGACACCAGGAACCCGCATATTGTCCGATCGTACTACTCAGTCCATCGATTCTTGTCTGATCGGCTAACAAGATGGGGTGTCGTCGCGGGGATCCTGACAGACATGGACGCGATCACCCAGGTGCCGACGCCGACCAACGAGCCAATCCACGACTATGCGCCGGGCTCCCCGGAACGCGCTCGCTTACTCGCCGAGTTGGGGGCGCTCGCCGATCATCCCATCGACCTGCCACATGTCATCGGCGGTAACCACCGCATGGGCGACGGCGAGCGAATCGAGGTGGTCCAGCCGCACCGGCACGCCGCGAAGCTGGGCACCCTGACCAACGCCGTCCACGCCGACGCGACAGCGGCCATCGATGCCGCGATGGTCGCGAAGAACGCTTGGGCGGCAATACCTTTCGACGAACGCGCCGCGGTGTTCCTGCGGGCCGCCGACCTGCTGGCCGGGCCGTGGCGGGAGAAGATCGCGGCAGCGACGATGCTGGGCCAATCCAAGTCCGCCTACCAGGCCGAGATCGACTCGCCCTGCGAGCAGGTCGACTTCTGGCGGTTCAACGTGGCGTTCGCACGTCAGATTCTGGCGCAGCAGCCGATCAGCGGACCCGGCGAGTGGAACCGCAGTGACTACCGCCCGCTGGACGGCTTCGTCTACGCGATCACGCCGTTCAACTTCACTTCGATCGCGGGCAATCTGCCGACCGCGCCGGCACTGATGGGCAACACGGTGGTGTGGAAGCCGTCGATCACCCAGACCCTGTCGGCTTATCTGACGATGCAACTGCTCGAGGCCGCGGGGCTGCCGCCCGGCGTGATCAACCTGGTCACCGGCGATGGGTTTGCCGTTTCCGATGTGGCACTGGCCGATCCACGGCTGGCCGGCATCCACTTCACCGGATCGACGGCCACCTTTCAGCACCTGTGGCAGCGGGTGGGCGCCGATATCGGCCACTACCAGAGCTACCCGCGGTTGGTCGGCGAGACCGGCGGCAAAGACTTCGTGGTCGCGCACGCCTCGGCGCGTCCGGATGTGTTGTGCACGGCGCTGATTCGCGGGGCGTTCGACTACCAGGGCCAGAAATGCTCGGCGGCGTCGCGGGCATTCATCGCCCATTCGGTGTGGCAGCGCATGGGTGACAGCTTCCTGGGCGCGACCGCCGGGCTGCGCTACGGCGACATCACCGATCTGACCAACTTCGGCGGGGCCGTGATCGACCGGCGCGCCTTCGTCAAGAACGTCAGCGCCATCGAGCGCGCGAAAGGTGCACCCGGTGTCACCATCGCGGTGGGAGGGGAATACGACGATAGCGTCGGCTATTTCGTGCGTCCCACCGTGTTGCTGTCCGACGACGCGACCGACGAAGCGTTCGCGACCGAGTACTTCGGTCCGCTGCTGTCGGTGCACGTTTACCCCGACGATCAGTACGAACGAATCCTGGATGTCATCGACAGCGGGTCTCGTTACGCGCTGACGGGCGCGGTCATCGCCGACGATCGTGACGCCGTGCTGACGGCGCAGGACCGGCTTCGGTTCGCCGCCGGAAACTTCTACGTCAACGACAAGCCGACCGGGGCGGTGGTCGGGCGCCAGCCGTTCGGGGGCTCGCGCGGTTCGGGCACCAACGACAAGGCCGGATCGGTGCTGAATCTGTTGCGCTGGACGTCGGCACGCACCATCAAGGAGACGTTCGTCCCCGCGACACAGCACACCTATCCGCACATGGCGGTCGACTGATGGCCGGGGTTTTCGCGCACACCCTCCGGCCGGTGATCCTGGCCGCCAGTCAAAGGGAAGGATTGCGCCGCGCAGCCGAACGGTTGCCGGTCACGCGCAAGGTTGTGCAGCGATTCGTGCCCGGCGAGTCGATTGACTGTGCACTGGACAGTGTTGCCGCGCTTCGTCGTTCGGGCCGGTATGTCAGCATCGACTATCTGGGTGAGGATGTCACCGACGTCGACGACGCCGACGCGGCGGTGCAGGTTTACCTGGACCTGATCGAGGAGTTGGGCCGCTCGGGCGATCCCGCCGATGACGGCGTTCGGCCGCTGGAGGTGTCGCTGAAGTTGTCGGCGCTGGGGCAGTCCCTGGAGCGGGACGGCGAGAAGATCGCGCGGGAGAACGCCTGGTCGATCTGCTCGGCTGCGCAGCGGGTGGGGGCCTGGGTGACGGTGGATGCCGAAGACCACACCACGACCGATTCGACGCTGTCGGTCGTGCGCGACTTGCGCGCGGACTTCCCTTGGCTGGGAACGGTTTTGCAGGCCTACCTGCGGCGTACGCTCGGCGATTGCGAGGAGTTCGCCGCGTCCGGGGCCCGGATCCGACTCTGCAGGGGCGCCTACGACGAACCCGCTTCGGTGGCCTACCGGGACCGGGCCGCGGTCACCGAGTCGTATCTGCACTGTCTGCGGGTGCTGATGGCCGGTTCGGGCTATCCGATGGTCGCCTCGCACGACCCGGCGATCATCGGCGCGGTTCCCGCTATCGCTTGCCAATCCGGCCGAGGCGCTGACGATTTCGAATACCAAATGCTGTACGGCATCCGGGCTGGCGAGCAGCTGCGGCTGGCAGGGGCGGGCAACCGCGTGCGCGTTTACGTGCCGTTCGGCACCCAGTGGTACGGGTACTTCACGCGGCGGCTGGCCGAACGCCCCGCCAACCTGACGTTCTTCTTGCGGGCATTGGCTGAACGCGGGCGCTGACGGCCGTCGCCTAGGAAGACCCGTCGAACCCGTTCAGGCCGAACAGCAGCCCGCCATTACCGCCGGTGCCAGGGGTGCCCAAGTGAATGCCGCCGGGCCCCCCGCCGTTGCCGCCGTCGCCGCCGTTGCCGATCAACACGGCATTGCCACCGTCGCCGCCGTCACCAGAGGTTGCATGGAAGGTAAACCCGCCGGCACCGCCGGCACCACCCTTGCCGATCAGCCCCGCCTTGCCGCCGTTCCCGCCGGCCCCGCCGTTGCCGTCGAAACCGGTACCACCGGACCCGCCGAAGCCGCCGGAACCGGCGAGGATGCCGGCATTGCCGCCGGCCCCGCCGGCACCACCTTCGAAGACCTCACTGTTGGCCTCCACCGCCCCCGCCGGCGCAGGAGCCACCGCCTCCGCCCCAGCAGTGGGCGCCGCCCGTAGAGTTCCCGATTCCTCCGCCACCGGCGGGATAGCAAATCGCTATGCGCGCCTTGGCCGCGGCCGATCGCCGGCGAATCCACGTACCACGTGCGCGCGCACAAATTCCGCTGCCACGTCGGGGTTATCCATATCCAGCGTTGACGAGGGCGTGCTGAATAGCGAAAACAGTATGCGCGCGAACCACTCACCGGCGGCCTGCACGTCGAGGTCTTTGCGAACCTCGCCGGTCAGCTTGGCGGCAGACAGGTACGGGGCGAAGAAGTCGACGCACTCACGCAGCAGCACGGCGGCATCTTTGGTGAGCAGCAGGCTGATCGCATCTTCGTCGAAGTACTTACCGGAGGCGATGACTTTTCGCGCCTGGGTCACGAACACCGCCGCAAAGCCCAGCTTTTCCTCGAGGGAGCCGCCCCGGCTCATTGCTTGGGACATCTCGCGGTAGAACTGCTCGGACGCGTGCTCCGCACACGCCTCGAGAATGGCGCCCTTGTCACTGAAGTATTCGTAGATCGTGCTCCGGGAAACGTTGGCGGCCTTGGCGATATCGACAATCGTTGTCTTCTGCAGCCCCTGCCTGCGGAAACACGCATACGCGGACGTGACGATGAGCTCGCGGGTATCGCTTGCCTGGGTCAACGCGGAAGCCTGGGTCATCAAAGCCTCAATCGGCCGGCGCGAGGATCAATCCGCTCGTGGGCACGCCGGTTCCCGACGTGACCAGCACATGCTCGACGTTGTCGACCTGGTTGCAGGAGGTGCCGCGCACCTGACGAACGCCCTCGGTGATGCCATTCATGCCGTGGATGTAGGCCTCGCCCAGCAGCCCGCCGTTGGTGTTGATCGGCAGTTCCCCGCCGAGCGATAGCCGCTCGACGGTGGCGTAGTCCTTCGCTTCGCCACGCCCGCAGAGACCGAGTTCCTCCAGCTGCGTGAACACGAACGGCGTGAAATGGTC
>NZ_JBKQOI010000333.1:0-11214 GCF_052145595.1 Mycobacterium sp.
AGCCCTAGGAATCGGCAATCGCTCCAGGAGCCAAGGGTGCTCACCGGCCGGCGGCTCGGTGATCAGCCTCCCGCTCAACAACCAAGATCCCCGTCAAGGACACGCTGATCGAATCCCATTAGGAGTCATGATCGCCAGTACCTACGCTCAGGGCGATCCCGAGTAATTGTCAATACGGGAGTTCGGGTGGGGTGATGTAGATGGGTCGTTCGAGGAGTTAGCCTTCGTGGAAAGTGGCGCCGGCGCGGACGAGGCCGACCAGGTGTGGGGCATTGACAGCTCGCCAGCGGGCCGGTGCGGCCTCGATGAGCTTGTAGACCATGGCCAGCCCGGCTGCGCGCGAACCCGGCCCCGTGGTCACTCTCGTCCTCAAACGTACTGTGGCGAAGGTACTTTCGATTGTTATCTCGAGTTCGCTCGGCGGCGTCTTCGATGTCCGACACACAGGGCTGAGGTCACTGATTCTGCGCGCTGGACGTGGTTATCTGCAGTCGTCCAGGAGGCAGAGCCTGCGGGCGGACGATGCAAGTTGCACGAGCCATCTCCTCTGTTTCGTCGCGTGAGTCGTGGACGGCTCTCGGCAACGACGATGCCCCAGTAGCCCCGGTCGACCGGTATCTGGCGTATCTGAACGACATCGAGCGGTCGCCGAACACGGGCAAGGCGTACGCGCACGATCTGAGGGACTGGTTCGGTTTCCTCGCCGAGCGTGGGCTGGACTGGCGGGCGGTGCGGCTCGACCACGTCGGTGAGTTCGTTGCACGGCTGCGGCTGCCGCCGCAGGCTCGCGACGGGGGCCTCGCGGCGTTGCCGTCGGTGCCGCATCACTACCCGGAATCGACTGTGAACCGCGAGCTTTCGGCGGTCGGCGCGTTCTACACCTACGCCGCACGCGACGGCGTGGATGTCGGTGGACTGTTGACGTCGTGGCAGGTCGGCGGTGGGCGTGGCGGACGGAAGCCCTTCCTGCATCACATCAGCAAGAGCGCGCCGAGGTCGCGGCGGGTGATTGCGTTGAAGGTGCCAAAGAAGCTGCCGCGGGTGCTCACTCCGATCGAGGTGCAGGCCGTTTTGGACGGCTGTGAACGGTTGCGGGATCGGTTGCTGTTCGCTGTGCCCTATGACACCGGGATGCGGATCGGTGAAGCACTCGGGTTGCGGCACAACGACATCGCCGCCGCCGAGCGTGAAGTGACGGTGCGACGGCGCGACAAAGCCAACGGTCCCACACTGGCTGTGGCACACGGTGGCGACCCGGCTGCTGCGCGATGGCGTAGGCATCGAGGTGTTCGCTCATCTGCTCGGACACGCGCACGTGCCCACGACGACCGCGATCTACGGGCACCTCACCGTGGAAGGACGCGCGGCGGGCCATGGAACAGGCCGGTTGGTTCACCAAGGGACAGGTGCGGTTGTGACCGCGCCGTCGCCGAAGCCCGCCGGTTCGTCCAGGCTGCTGGGCAAGCTGATGGCCGCGGTGCGCAGCGAATTCCGCAACCGCGAATACCTACAGCGATCTCTATGCCGATGAACTCGACCACGTAGCCACAAACCTCGACCGGCTCCATAGCTCCCCCGCAAACCAAGCGAACGGCCAGGCACCGGACACACCGAAACATCCGTAGAGTGCCGTCACCGCGTCCGTGTAGCTCAAGACTGGTGGCCAGGGGCGGGATCGAACCGCCGACCTTCCGCTTTTCAGGCGGACGCTCATACCGACTGAGCTACCTGGCCGGAAGGCAGCGAGTGCCTCGCCGTGCTGGCGACCCTGACGGGACTCGAACCCGCGACCTCCGCCGTGACAGGGCGGCGCGCTAACCAACTGCGCCACAGGGCCTTGCTACAACTCCGCGTTACCGCGTCGCAGGTACCCCCTACGGGATTCGAACCCGCGCTACCGCCTTGAAAGGGCGGCGTCCTAGGCCGCTAGACGAAGGGGGCCAGAACCGAATCTCTCCGGGGTACTCGCAACATTGGTTACGTTGGGAGCCAAGCCAGCTTAGGTCACCGCGGGCCGAATCCTCAAACGAGCTTCGTTTCTAACCCAGTATCCTGAACCTTCGCGCCCCTATAGCTCAGTTGGTAGAGCTACGGACTTTTAATCCGCAGGTCCCAGGTTCGAGTCCTGGTGGGGGCACCGAAACGAGACGATGGCCATCGCTTATTCACCGGTTATGGATCGGTCCAACAGGGCTGCAACTTCGGTGTGAACCTTCCCCCGCCGCATGTATCGGTCCTGAGTCATCGACACTTTCGCGTGCCCGATCTGGTCGGCGCCGACCCTCGCGGACAGGCCCGCGTCATCGATCATCGTGGCCACCGACTTGCGGAACGAGTGCGACGTCACATCGGGAACCCCAAGGCCATCACGAACCTTCCACCATTGCTTATCGAAGTTGTCGGGGTCGCGGCACGTTCCAACCGACGACGGGAAGATCATTCGCTGCTCGCCCCAGAACGGCCGGCCGCGCCGCTCGACGAGTGCGCTGATGGCGAACTCCGGCAACGGGACGGTGCGCTGCGACGAGTGCGTCTTACCGCTGTCAAGGCGCTTCAGGCCCTCCCCTTGGATCCGCGCGATCTTCGATCCGCGCGATCTTCCCCGACACGGTGATCGTTCCGGCCTTCTCGTCGAAGTCCTCCCAGCGCAGCGCCAACAGCTCCGAGCGCCGTAGCCCGGTGGCGATGAAGATGACGAGCGGGTCCACCAGATCCGCGGCCCGGCACACCTCCGACGCCCGCAGATTGCCCAGCAGCTCGCGCAACTGCATGACGTCCAGCGCGGGAGCGCCCTTGGGTTTGCGATCCGACTCAATACGGCTCACCTGAGCGACCGGGTTCGCGCCCAGGACGTCATCGAGCACTGCGATCTGTAGGGCACCACGCAGCAGTGTGCGCCCGTGGCGGGCCATGTTCGCGCCGTGCGCCTGGCGCATCGAGCGGATCACCGCGTTCAGCCAACCCGGTGTCGCATCACCCACGCGCAACGCCTCGCTGAACTTCCGCAGCTTACGGGCCGCGCTGCGGTACGTGGTCAGCGTGGAAGGCGACTTGCCATTCTCCGCCAGCAGCGCAAGATGCTGCTCGATGAGATCCGCGATCCTCGTATCGAGCGAGATGTCACCAGACACGCCCGGAGGCCGGCGATCCTTCAGCGCCTCAACCAGCGCATCCGCGGCGAGCTTGCCGTGCTTGTCGTGTTCGTCGGCAGGCCCACGGCGCTCCACGATCCTCGTGACACCATCTGCATCGCGGAACCGGGTGCGCGCCATCCAAACTCCGCCGCCGAGATAGGTGCGGTTGATCTTGCCGTGCTGCCCGATCCGCAGCGGTGGCCTACCCGCCATCGGTGCCCCGTAGCTTGTCGATCTCACGTTGGATCCGGGTGATCTCGGGGACCACGTCCGTCGCTTCATCCCATTTGCCCGAGTCGCGGCCCTGAAACACTTTCATCAGCGTGAGCTTCCGTCCCTCAAGATCGGACACTTTCCGCGCGGCCTCGACCGGTTCGAGGTTGGAGCGATATTCGTCGGGGTCATCACACACCCACGCTGACGGTACATCTACTTCCCCCGAAAACCATTGCAGTGCCACCGTTTTGGACGCCATAGAGCCGGGCAGCATCTCGATTGAGTCACCACTGAGCGGGTCGGGGTACAGCAGCGCGATCGGCGCCGTGTTCAGCGCTCGGGCCAGCACCATCAGCTCGACGGTCGTGACGTACTTGCGCCGGCCACTCTCGAGGTCCGCGATCACGGGCCTGGTGACGGTGTATCCGAGTTCAGCGGTTCGATCAGCAAGCCATTGGGCCGATCGACCTCGATCTTTCCGCAACTGGCGGATCGCCTGCGCAACGCGGGCGGCCTGCTCATCCGCCCAACTTTGTGGGGACACACGCAAAACATAGCACATTTGCGGACATCAACAAAATGTGTTGGAATTACATCTGCGCAACTCAGGAGAGCTGCAAATTGAGTACCATCCCACAAAGGGAGTGCTGATGTCAGAGAACGACTGGTTAACCCGCCAGGAAGTAGCCGATAGGGCGAGGGTCCCCGTGGCCACGGTCGCGCAATGGGCACACAAGGGCTGCGGACCCCGATACGCATTGTTCGGCCGCCACGCCCGCTACCGTCTCAGCGACGTAATCGCATGGGAGAACGCGCAATTCGTCGGCGAGGTGGTCTGAGATGTTGATCCCCATAGACGAGCGGGTAAGCACGTGAGCCACGAATGGGAAGGTCCCGGCTCCTCCGCAGAAACCGGGACCGACACCAGCAACCAGGTCAGCACCTGTACCACCGAGTTTAACAACTGGTCCCGACAGGTGTCGTGGTGGGATGTCCACGAGTTCGTCACCGGCTGGCTCCAGTGCGTCGGTGAATTCCCGATGGCCGGCACCCGGGCCTGGTGCTCCCTGACTGATAACGACCCGCGGAAGCTGGCCGCACTACTCGACGCGGCCCGGCATTGGGCATTACGGGTGGAGACCTGCCAGGAAGCCGAATGCCAAGCGTCACGTGACATTTCGGCCGCGGCCGATTGGTCCGGCATCGCGCAGAAGATTCGGCAGCTCAATGACTTCCGCGCGACGCGGCCGTGGGCGAGGCGGATGGTCTCATGACCGAATACGTCGACCGCTCCGACGAGCTGTTGGAAATGTATGCCGAAGACAACCCTAATGGCGCCGAGCTGCTCGACGACATCCGGCTGTTCCTCACTCGGTTCGTTGTCTACCCAAGCGTCCACACGCTCATTGCACACGTGTTGTGGATCGCGCACTGCTGGTTCATGCAGCACTGGGACTCAACACCACGAATCGCCTTTCTGAGCCCCGAGCCGGGATCCGGCAAGAGCCGTGCGTTAGAAGTCACTGAATCGCTGGTGCCGCGCCCGATTCATCAGGTCAACTGCACACCGGCCTATCTGTTCCGGAAGGTCTCAGACCCCGACGGCGCGCCAACCGTGCTTTATGACGAGATTGACACAATATTCGGACCGAAAGCCAAAGAGCATGAAGAGATCCGAGGCTTGATCAACGCCGGCCATCGCAAGGGCGCGATCGCTGGCCGCTGTGTTGTCCGCGGCAAGATCGTCGAGACTGAGGAACTGCCCGCGTATTGCGCCGTCGCGTTAGCAGGGTTGGATGACCTGCCGGACACCATCATGTCCAGATCGGTCATAGTCCGAATGCGCCGCCGCGCACCGAATGAACCCATTGAGCCATGGCGCCAGCGCCTCAATGGGAAAGAGGCCGCCCAGCTGTACGCGCGGCTCTTGGGCTGGTCTACCAGCGCTCAACCGCTCGAAAACGGCTGGCCGACAATGCCCGACAGTGTAACCGATAGGGACGCCGACGTCTGGGAAAGTCTGCTGGCCGTCGCTGACCTCGCTGGCGGCGACTGGCCCCACGTGGCTCGTGTAGCCGCTGTAACTCTTGTAACCGCATCCTCAGCGCGAAAGCCCAGCGTCGGCGTGCTGCTCTTGCGCGACATCCGCACGGTGTTCTCCGGGTCGAGCCTGGACAAGATGTTGACCACCGACATCTTGGCGGCATTGAACAAGATGGACGAATCGCCGTGGGCAACAATCCGGCGCGGCGAATCGCTCGATTCCCGCGGTTTGGCAAACCGACTCAGTAAGTACGGGATCGGGTCGAAGGCACTGCGCATCGGCGACGAAGTGATCAAGGGATATTCGCGCGCTCAGTTCCAGGATGCGTGGAGTCGCTACCTCGACGACGAAGGTGCCCCCAAAGCAGAAGATTCATCGGTTACAGCGGTTACAAGCACAACAGACCTTTTCAACGAAGTGGATTCCCCACCCGATGTAACCGATGTAACCGATCCCCTAGAGACAAAGGCAGAAACTCCCACCCTCAATGGCCACAAGCCGCTGCCTGAAACCACACCCCGCCGCCCTGGCTGCGTATGCACCAACCAACTACAGGCCTGCTACCACTGCGAGCAACTCGCAACGAAAGGAAATCACGAATGACCGCCGACGAGCTGTGGTGCCCCGTCCCAATCGCGCGCTACGCCGACTCGTACTCCATATCCACCCGTCACCGCGTCCGCAGCGAGGAGCGCCTGATCACCCACCCCGGGCCGTGGGGAAAACCACTGACGCGGGTCGTCCGCTCCCGAATCCTCAAGGTCGGGCGCTACGGCAATGTAACTTTGTCCGTCGACAACACGCCCATCAGCGTGCAAGTGACCAGCCTCGCCGCCGCCGCGTTCGGTGCGTCATGAGCGCCGCACAACTCGACGCCATCTTGTCCGCTCTCCGCGCCGCGCCAAATCTCGAAGGCGCACTGTGTGCCGGTCAATGGGATCTGTTCGACCAGGTCAGCGACCCTGCCGCGGTCGAGCACGCTATAGGGATCTGTCACCAGTGCCCGCAGCTCGACCGCTGCCGCGCGTGGGTCGACAGCCTCCCACCAGTCAAGCGACCGCCGGGTGTGACGGCCGGCCGGCTGCACGACTGGGTGAGCCATGAGAGCTTGCGGCGTCCACGCAAGGCGGCATCGTGAGCGGCGAGTACAGCACGCCCCGCTGGAAACGGCTGCGAGCCACCTTCAAGGCCGACTGCCGCGCACGCAACGCGCCCTGCTGTCATTGCCACCAGCCGATCAACTACGGGCTCGGCGGCAATCATCCTGACGGATTCACTGCCGAACACGTCGTCCCCCGCAGCGTCAACCCGGCTCTGTTTTGGAGGCTCGACAACCTTGCTCCCGCGCACATGCGCTGCAATTCTCACCGGCAGGTCACGCCGATGGCCGGGCCCGGCGAGTGGACGCGGCCGACGTGGTGAACTCGTACGCAACGCTAATTAGCTATGAAGTTGCCACGGCAACCCGAAAACGGAACAGAAATTTGGTTGACCAAACATCCGTTCCGCGGGCTGACCTGCATGTTTGCGTGCGAGCCCAGTCCAGCAACGGACGCTACACCCGTATACCCTCCGCAAATGCCATCTGAACTGCGGAGATGGGTAGCCCCATCGGATCTAGCAACCATCCGTCAGGCTCCGAGGCACGCACCACGCCATATCGCCCGTCAGGATCCGTTACAACGTTGCAGGGCCAGCAAAGAAAAACATTGCTGACGTGCGGCAATGTGGTTACAACGTGTTTGCTACCAGCCGGAAGCCCGCTGGTCAAAAAGTTACAAATCGAGAGGAAAGTGTAAACATGACCGATCAATCCGACGCCGCAGGCGCCATCGCGGCCAGCATGGCCTGCCGCTGGCTGGCGGCGCACCATGCGGAGGAGCCCGTGGCCGCCGAGATGATGGCGACGCTGCGCAGCGAGCCACGCGGCTTCGAGCTGGTGTTCGGTGCGTTGGCCGACATCTTCCTGAGCACCCTTAACAAGCTTGATGCTGACGGTGCCATCCAGGGCGGTGTCCAGGTGTGGCTGGACCGCCTGGCGTTAAATACCGGCGCAGCCGCCGACGCTGTGGTCACCCGCTACCTCGGTGGCACACCGTGAACGAGGAACTACGCGCCCACCTCGAGGTGCTGATCGAGCGCCGGAATCGTTACGCACGGCAACTCGACGGTTTGCAGGAGCGGGCAGAACGCCTCCGGGACAAGATCGGCAAGATCGACAGCGAGATCGACGAGTACCAATAGGGTTTACGTACCATACCCGGGCACGGTATAATTAGGCTTGGCTCGCTCCTGCGCCCGCGATCTTGATCGCCGCGCCGAGGGACCTTGTACCGCCTGGTTTGCCGGCGTTGGCACGGCGCGGAACCCGCGGAAATCCACACGTTTGACTTGTCCTGCCTTCAAGGCGCAGCGGTTCGCTGCGCCCATCTAAAGGCACACCCAGAAAGCACACACCTATGGACGATTTACATGACCTCCGCGACAGGGCGGATGCGGCGCGCCAGCGGATTATCGCCCGCGCCGAAGCTCGCGGAGGCCCCGACGAGCGCCTCACGGACGCAGAGGACCGCGAGTTTCGCCGACTAACAGACACCATCAAAAGTCTGGAAGTCCGGATGGAAAACGCCTACCTGGCCGAGCGTCGGGCCGCGCTGCATTCCGCGGCGGACAAACTCTTTACGGCCGCGACGGCCGACACCACCAAAGGAAATGGCATGACCAACGACCCCAGGCTCGAGTACTTAAAAGAAAGTGCGACCTACACCGAGCACAACCAAACCGGCCCCGAACGCCGGTCCTTTTTCAAGGACCTCATGGCCGTGTCGCTGCCGGGACGTGACGTCAGCGGCGAGGCCGCGGCGCGCCTGGCACGCCACCAGGAAGAGATGCGGGATGCGGGTGTGGAAGTCCGCACTGATCTGAATACCACCTCCGGTGACGGCGGGTCGTTCGTACCGCCAGCGTATTTGCTCGATCAGTACATCACGTATGCACGGCCGAGTCGTCCGGTGGCGAATATCGTTGCGCAGGAAGCGCTTCCGTCGACCATGCAGGTCAACATTCCCAAGATCCTCACTGGTACGGCGGTCGCTCCCCAGGCCACCCAGAACACGGCAGTGACCGAAACCGACTTGACGGACGGTTACGTCACGTCGAACGTGGTCACGATTGCGGGCCAACAAACGGCATCTCGGCAGTTGATTGACCAGTCACCGGTTGCAGTGGACGCCATAATCTTCCGGGATCTCACGGCGGCGTTCGCGGCCGAGACCGACCGCCAGGTGCTGAACACGACGGGCTCGGGCAACACACTGACCGGCATCTTGCAGACCAGCAGCATCGGCGCGTACACCGCGAGCACCAACGCGATCGCGTCGGTTTACGGCGCGCTCGGTCAGGCTACCGCCTACATCTGGAAGAATCGCTTCCTCGGCCCGGACGCCATTGTGGTTTCCCCAGCTCGCTGGGGATCGTGGATCACCCAGCTCGACAGCACAAACCGCCCGCTATTTCTTCCCACCGCCAACGGACCGCTTAACGCAGCTGGTCTTTTGCGCAACGTGGACGCGCAGGGAATCGTCGGGGAAGTGCTCGGCGTTCCGGTTGTGGTCGATGCGCAGATTAGTGATCAGACGGCTTTGGTCGGGCGTTTCTCCGACGCGGTTCTTTTCGAATCGGGCCCCCGCGCTCAAATCTCTTTCGAGCCTTTGGCCAACCAATTATCGGTGCTGCTTTCGGTGTGGGGATATGCGGCGTTCGGGGTGCGCTACGCGCAGTCGTTTGTCGCTATTACGCTGACTGAGACGCCGACGTACGGCTCATAAATGCTCGACCTCGAGGAATGGTTTGAGGACCTCGTCGCCGCCGACGAACCGCTCGGCGACGACGAGCTCAACTGGATCGAATAAAGGCTTGGCGGCCGTCGGTCGAGAGTGCCCCCGCGCTAATCCCGCGGGACTCCCGGCGCGCTGCCGAGAAGTGGGCCGGCCTCGGTCCTGCTAGGGGTGTCCCCGGGGCCGGTTCCACGCAAAGGAGAAGGCCGTCGGATTCCTGGCCGAATTCGCTGACCGACACGAATACGTGCCGTGGCTCAACGCACCCTGCTCATTTGCCCCGTGCGGGCTTTTGAATACCGGGTCGGTCACAGCCCCAGCTCTGCCAGCAGCACCGGCAACAGCGTTGGGTCTTTCAGGATGGCGCCGATGAGTTCGACCAGCACGCCGAAGAAAAAAGGCAACCACAAAGGGCTGAAAAGGATCAAGACGACGAGCACCCCCAGATCGCCCTGAATCGAGGGCGGCAGCAGCGACAACAGCGACCCCAGCAGGGACGCGGCGCTGCTGGCCTCGGTCTGCGCATAGGCGGCCCCACCGCTCTTGAGTGTCTGCACAAACTGGTCGTTAAACGCCGCCGCCTGACCGGCCAGCGCCTGATAGCCCTGAGCGTGCGCCGAGAACAGGTGCGCGATGCCCGCCGACACCTCATCGGCGGCTGCGGGCACCACCGCGACGGTCGGGGCCGCCGCCACCATGTGGGCCGCGCTGACGTTCGCGCCGATAGTGGCCAAGTCCGCTGCCGCCGCCGTCATCATCTCTGGGTCCGCGATCACATACGACATGTCTGTCCTCCCACCCGCTCGGTAGAGAAAACATCGGCTAGGCAAAAGTATCGCGCGAACTTGTCGGGTCTGCCGCGAGTAGTCAACTACTCCATTAACGGGTTTTCTCCGGGGCGCCGTCGGGAGAGTGGGCCGGGCGGCGCCCCGGATGAGATCGGGCCGCCCCGAGGAGAGAGCGGCGGACCGATCAATTGTTCAGACGCCGACTTCGAAGCGATCTGGTTCCCCATCGGGCCGTCGTAGCCTGGCTGCGTGACTCAACAACCGCGCTTGATTGGAATCGATCGTTTGGACTGGCAAGAGAAGGCGGCCTGTTTGCTCGCCGTGCGTGTGCTCGAGGCTGCGGAGGCGGAAGCGTGGGACGTCGATGGCCGCCAAGGTGTCGTGGATGCAGTCCTGACACTCCGGGACGGTCGTAAAGCAGCGTTCGAAGTGACAAATCTGGCGGCCGAAGGTGCGCTTAAACTCGCAATGCTGCTCGCCAAGGACAACCACAAATGGCCACTACCCGGTGACTGGTGGTGGAACATCGAGGTCGGCTCGCTGGAAGACCTGCGGCGGCTGAAGCAGTGCTACGAGAACATCATCCTGATCTGCGAGCACGCCGGGGAACCGTATCCGTACCAGATTGCGTGGGAGCCATCGGCGCACCCGGACCTGCAATGGCTTGTGTCCGAGTCGTCATCCCAGATGACTGGCTACCCGAATCAACTTGCGAAGGACTTGAAAAACCCTGGGGCGATGGTGGTGCCGGTTGCCGGCGGCGGCTTTATCGATGAATCGTTGTCGGGTTTTGCGAACGCGCTCAGCGCGGCATTCAAAAGCCCCAATATTGAGAAGCATTTCGAGAAGCTCGCCAAGGCCGACGCTGACGAACGCCACCTGTTCATCCCGCTGCACGACAGCGCCCTCCCGTTCAGTATCTCCTCGGAACTCGTTTTTGAGGACACGCTGCCACCTGACCCGCCACCGCTCCCGGACTCCGTAACGCACCTGTGGCTGGCGCCCGAAGGTTCTCGAAGGGTGCTCTTGTGGAGCCGCGACGCGGGCTGGCGGAACTTCCCGACTAAATCCAGCTGATATGTAGGCATTGTTTGTCAATAGGCAGGTGAAAGCCGCCCCGGTTTATGCCGGGGCGGCTTTCGTTTGATCGGGTGTCAGTCGCTGCCGCGGCGGTCGTTGGTCAACGACGGTGGTGT
>NZ_JBKQOI010000334.1:0-32174 GCF_052145595.1 Mycobacterium sp.
CCGACCGGCAGTGTTCACCGACGACAAATAACTCGCAGGCTAGGAGAGCGAATGTGATCACGGCTACGGACCTCGAGGTCCGCGCTGGTGCGCGCATCCTGCTCTCACCGGACGGCCCGGACCTGCGCATACAGCCCGGCGACCGCATCGGGCTGGTCGGCCGCAACGGCGCGGGCAAGACCACCACGCTGCGCATCCTGGCGGGCGAGAGCCAGCCTTATGCCGGATCGGTCACCCGCATCGGCGGGATCGGCTATCTGCCACAGGATCCCAAAGAGGGCGATCTCGACGTGCTCGCCCGCGACCGGGTGCTGTCGGCCCGCGGACTGGACGTTCTGCTCACCGATCTGGAGAAGCAGCAGGCGTTGATGGCGGAGGTCGCCGACGACGACGCCAGGGACCGCGCGATCCGGCGCTACGGGCAGCTGGAGGAGCGGTTTGTCGCGTTGGGCGGCTACGGCGCCGAAAGCGAAGCCGGCCGCATCTGTGCGAGTCTCGGCTTGCCGGAACGGGTGCTGACGCAGCAACTGCGGACCCTGTCCGGCGGCCAGCGCCGACGGGTCGAGCTGGCACGGATCCTGTTCGCCGCGTCGGAAGGAGGAGCCGGCGCTTCAGGTTCACAGACCACACTGCTACTCGACGAGCCGACCAACCACCTCGACGCGGATTCGATTGGCTGGCTGCGGGATTTTTTGCGGGCACACACCGGCGGGCTGGTGGTCATCAGCCACAACGTCGATTTGCTCGCCGATGTCGTCAACCGGGTGTGGTTTTTGGACGCCGTGCGCGGTGAGGTCGATGTCTACAACATGGGCTGGCAGAAGTACCTGGACGCCCGCGCCACCGACGAACAGCGACGCCGTCGGGAACGCGCTAACGCCGAACGCAAGGCCTCCGCGCTGCGCACGCAGGCCGCCAAGCTAGGCGCCAAAGCCACCAAAGCCGTTGCGGCCCAGAATATGTTGCGCCGCGCCGACCGGATGATGGCCGCACTCGACGAGGAGCGGGTCGGCGACAAAGTGGCCCGGATCAAGTTCCCCACGCCGGCCGCATGCGGGCGCGTACCGCTGGTGGCCACCGGGCTGAGCAAGTCGTACGGGTCGCTGGAGGTGTTCAGCGGTGTCGATCTGGCCATCGATCGCGGCTCGCGGGTGGTGGTGCTGGGACTCAACGGCGCCGGCAAGACCACGCTGCTGCGATTGCTGGCCGGCGCCGAGAACCCCGACGCCGGAGGGCTTGAGCCCGGACACGGTTTGCGGATCGGGTATTTCGCGCAGGAGCACGACACCCTCGACAACGACGCGACCGTGTGGGAGAACATCCGGCACGCCGCACCCGAATCCGGTGAGCAGGATCTGCGCGGCCTGCTCGGTGCCTTCATGTTCAGCGGACCGCAGCTCGACCAACCGGCGGGGACCCTGTCCGGTGGGGAGAAGACCCGGCTCGCGCTGGCCGGTTTGGTGGCGTCCACGGCCAACGTCTTGCTGCTCGACGAGCCCACCAACAACCTCGATCCCGCGTCGCGCGAGCAGGTGCTCGACGCGCTGCGCAGCTATCAGGGCGCGGTGGTGCTGGTGACGCACGACCCGGGGGCGGCCGAGGCCCTCGACCCGCAACGCGTCGTGCTGTTGCCCGACGGCACCGAGGACTACTGGTCCGAGGAGTACCGGGATCTCATCGAGCTGGCCTAGATCGGGCAAGTCGCCGCAGGCGATTTCGGTCAAATCGGCCCGCGGCCGACGCCTGTGTTCTTACCCTATGTGCTGGGGATCGTGTTCAAGCCTGGAGGGGCACCATGAGAAGCACGGCGCGAAACACGGCGCGAAGTACGAAGAAGACGCGCGACCAGTTGTTGCACGAGTTACGCAACGCGTATGAGGGCGGAGCCAGCATCCGCAGCCTGGTCGCAACCACCGGCAGATCCTACGGATCGATTCACAGCATGCTGCTCGAGTCGGGTACCACGCTGCGCGGCCGCGGCGGCCCCAACCACACTTCTCGTCAGCGCCAGCCCACGCGAGCGTAACGTCACTGCGACATCACGTCCGTTCATTCGCAGCGGCGTTACCTCGCGACCCAGAATCCTTGCGGCGCACCGACTTCTCCACCAGGTCGAGGACGGCGGCCAGCCGCTGGGGGTCTTCCCCGGATGCCAGCCGGGCCGCCAAGCCGTCGAGAACCAGTTCTAGGTAACACTGCAATACGTCGCCGGGTACGTCGTCGCGCACCCGGTGTGCCTCCTTCTGCCGGCGCAGTCGGTCGGTCGTCGCAGCCGCCAGCTCCGCGGAACGCTCCGACCATCCGCGGCTGAATACGGGATCGTTGCGCAGCCTGCGTGCGATCTCCAATCTGGTGGCCAGCCAGTCGAACTGGTCGGGCGCGGCGAGCATGTCGCGCATCACCTGGATCAGACCCTCGCGGGACGCCACGTCGGCCATCCGCTCGGCGTCCTCGTGCGCCAGTGCGAAGAACAGCGTGTCTTTGTCCCGGAAGTGGTGGAAGATCGCACCGCGCGACATCCCGACCGCCTTTTCCAGCCGACGCACCGTGGCCTTGTCGTAGCCGTATTCGGCAAAGCAACGGCGAGCACCATCAAGGATCTGACGGCGGCGAGCCGCCAGATGGTCCTCGCTGACCTTGGGCACGGGTGGCTGGGCTGGCTCGGGTGCTAGCCCGACTTGAGCATGTTGCGCAGTACGTACTGCAAGATGCCGCCGTTTCGGTAGTAGTCCGCTTCACCGGGGGTATCGATGCGGACCACGGCGTCGAACTCGATCACGTCGGCACCACCCTTGCCGGCCTTGACGCGCACCGTCTTGGGCGTCTTGCCGTCGTTGAGTGCCTCGATGCCCGTGATGTCGAAGACCTCGGTCCCGTCCAGTCCCAGCGACTTGGCCGACTCGCCTTCGGGGAACTGCAGCGGGATGACACCCATGCCGATCAGGTTGGACCGGTGGATGCGCTCGAACGACTCGGCGATCACCGCCCGCACGCCCAGCAGCAGCGTGCCCTTGGCCGCCCAGTCGCGTGAGGAGCCGGACCCATATTCTTTACCACCCAGCACCACCAGCGGAATATTCTGCGCCGCATAGTTTTGCGCCGCGTCGTAGATGAACGCTTGCGGAGCGTCCTTTTGGGTGAAGTCGCGGGTGTACCCGCCGGACACGTCATCCAGCAGCATGTTGCGCAGCCGGATGTTGGCGAACGTGCCGCGGATCATCACCTCGTGATTGCCGCGCCGCGAGCCAAAGGAGTTGTAGTCCTTGCGGTCGACGCCGTGCTCGTCGAGGTACCGCGCAGCCGGGGTGCCCGGCTTGATGCTGCCCGCGGGGGAGATGTGGTCGGTGGTCACCGAATCACCGAGCAGCGCCAGCACCCGGGCGCCGGTGATGTCGCTGACCGGCTTCGGGTCGGCCGGCATCCCTTCGAAGTAGGGAGGCTTACGCACATACGTCGAGTTCCGATCCCACTCAAACGTGCTGCCGCTGGGGGTTGGCAGGTTGCGCCAGCGCTCGTCGCCCTTGAACACGTCGGCGTAGTTCGTGCTGAACATCTCCTGGCTGATCGCCGATGCAATGGTGTCCGAGACGTCCTTCTGGGACGGCCAGATGTCTTTAAGGTAGACGTTGTTGCCGTCCTTATCGGCGCCCAGCGGCTGGCTTTGGAAGTCGAAGTCCATTGTTCCGGCCAGCGCGTAGGCGACCACCAGCGGGGGCGACGCCAGGTAGTTCATCTTCACGTCGGGGTTGATGCGGCCCTCGAAGTTCCGGTTGCCCGACAGCACGGCCGCCACCGAAAGGTCGTTGTCGTTGACCGCCTTTGAGACCTCGTCGGGCAACGGGCCGGAGTTACCGATGCAGGTGGTGCAGCCGTAGCCGACCAGATAGAAGCCGAGCTTCTCCAGATACGGCCACAGGCCGGCCTTGTCGTAGTAGTCGCTGACCACCTGCGAGCCGGGCGCCATCGTGGTCTTCACCCACGGCTTGGTCGCCAATCCCTTCTCGACGGCGTTGCGGGCCAGCAGCGCGGCGCCCAGCATCACCTCGGGGTTGGAGGTGTTGGTGCATGACGTGACCGCGGCGATCACCACCGCGCCGTGGTCGAGCACGAATTCGCCGAGCTCGGCGCACTTCACCCGCACCGGGTTGCTCACCCGGCCCTTGGCATGCGCGGCTGCCGATGGCACGGCTTTATGGTCGTCGGCGTGGCCGTTGGTCACTTGCCCCGGGTCGCTGGCCGGGAACGTCTCGTCGACCACCTCGTCCAGTTTCGAGTAATCCTTCTTGTCGGGATCGTCGCCGACGTAGGTGGGAATCTGCTCGCGGAACGTGGATTTCGCGTCCGACAACGCAATTCGGTCCTGCGGACGCTTGGGTCCGGCGATCGACGGCACCACCTCGGACAGGTTGAGCTCGAGGTATTCCGAGAAGGCGGGCTCGTGCTTGGGGTCGTGCCACATGCCCTGCTCCTTGGCGTAGGCCTCGACCAGCGCCAGCTGCTCGGGCTTACGCCCGGTGAACTTCAGGTACGAGATGGTCTCTTCGTCGATCGGGAAAATCGCCGCGGTGGAACCGAATTCGGGGCTCATATTGCCCAAAGTGGCACGGTTGGCCAATGGCACCCGGGCCACGCCGTCGCCGTAGAACTCGACGAACTTGCCGACCACGCCGTGCTTGCGCAGCATCTCGGTGACGGTCAGCACGACGTCGGTGGCCGTGACACCCGGCTGGATCTCACCGGTCAGCTTGAAGCCGACGACCCGCGGGATCAGCATCGACACCGGCTGACCGAGCATCGCGGCCTCGGCCTCGATGCCACCCACGCCCCAGCCGAGCACGCCGAGTCCGTTGACCATGGTGGTGTGCGAGTCGGTGCCCACGCAGGTGTCGGGATACGCCACCTCTGTTTCGCGCCCGCCGGCGCGGGACATCACCACACTCGCCAGGTATTCGATGTTGACCTGGTGCACGATGCCGGTGCCCGGGGGCACCACCTTGAAGTCGTCGAATGCGCCCTGCCCCCAGCGCAAGAACTGGTAGCGCTCCCCGTTGCGCTGGTACTCGATTTCGACGTTGCGCTCGAATGCGTCGGCCCGGCCGAACAGGTCGGCGATCACCGAGTGGTCGATCACCAGGTCGGCGGGCGCCAGCGGGTTGACCTTGTCCGGGTTGCCGCCGAGGTCGCCGATGGCCTCACGCATGGTGGCCAAGTCGACGATGCACGGAACGCCGGTGAAGTCCTGCATCACGACGCGGGCGGGCGTGTACTGGATCTCAATGCTGGGCTCTGCCTTGGGATCCCAGTTCGCGATGGCCTCGATGTGGTCTTTGGTGATATTGCTGCCGTCCTCGTTGCGCAGCAGGTTCTCGGCAAGGACCTTGAGGCTGTAGGGGAGTTTCTCCGTGTTGGGTACGGCGTCGAGGCGATAGATCTGGTAACTCTTGTCGCCGACCTTGAGAGTGTCGCGTGCTCCGAACGAGTTCACAGAATCTTTGCTAGTCACATCAACTCCCAAGGATTAAGTTCTTCCGCCGACGGGCCGTGCCGGCGGTACTTCGAATGCTGAAGCCACTTTAACAGTACGCTTGTCCTGCATTGCGGCGGCGGTCGCAATTTCAGTCTCGTCGCCAGTGGCGCGCGTTTAAACCCCTTGGGGTGAAGTCGCGTACGGTGCCTGTAGCACTCGGGCAAGAAAGGGCAGGAGGGACATCGATGACCGGGCAAGATTCCTTCGTCCCACCGCTACCGGCGACTACTTTTCCCTTGCACCCGGTCCTGCCGGTCTACATTCCAGTGGACGTCGACATGACCGCGATCAAAGCTCAGGTCGCCGCGGATGACGTCAGCGCACCACCGGCGGCCATGCCGGGGCTGCTTGACGTCGTCAACCAAGCTCACGCCAAGGGCATCAACCTCAAGATCGTGCTGCTCGACCACAACCCGCCGAACGACACGCCCTTGCGCGACATCTCCACGGTGGTCGGCGCCGACTACCGGGATGCCACGGTCCTGACGCTCAGCCCGAACTTCGTCGGAACCTATAGCACCCAGTTCCCGCGCGTCACCCTCGAGGCCGGCGAGGACATAGCCAAGACGGGCAACCCGGTGGTCTCGGCGCAGCATTTTCTGAACGAACTGAACGCCCCCGAGTTTCCCTGGACTGGCTTGACCATAGTTCTGCTGATCGGCGTGCTCGCGGCAGCCGTCGGCACCCGATTCCTGCAGTTGCGCAGCAGGCGCTCAGCAACGTCGGGCGACGTCCCGGCAAAGCAGGTAGAAGCGCCCAGTAACGGCGCCTAACCACGCGTATCGGGCTTAACCCCGTTTGTCGGGCGAGCCCGTACGACTCGTTGTGGCAAACACTCTAGGTCACCGTCCGGTCACATTAAACACACGTCCAGAGTGCATTTTGTGACTAGCGTTTCCACGGCGTCTTGTGTGACGTACGGTGCAAATGATGCTCATGTTGTTTTTGGCGCCTTTAGCGATGGCTGTGCCTGGCGCCGCCCGTCCGCGTTGAGCCGTAGGAGACCTGAGTCGAATGAGGCGCACCCGCTGGGGCTCGTCTGCGCGACCGGCCGCAAGGCTGGTCCGGCCGTTCGTACCGTCGGTCTTGAGCGTTGCTCTGCTGGTGACCACCCCGGGGCTGGCGCACGGCGATCCCGCCGCCAACAGCTTGGGCGCGCTGATCGCCAACGTCGCCAAGGCCAACCAGCGCCTGGAAGACCTGAGCGCCCAAATCCAGACGGAGCAGGAAAGCGTCAACAAGGCCTTAGTCGATGTGGAGACCGCGCGGGACAACGCGGCCGCGGCCCAACACGACCTCGAGGGCAGCCAGCAGGCGGTGCAGGACGCCAATACGGCGATCGCCGCGGCTCAACGCCGCTTCGACACCTTTGCGGCGGCGACCTATATGAACGGCCCGTCGGGCAGCTACCTGACCGCGACCAGTCCCGACGACATCATCGCCACCGCAACCGCCGCCCGGACCCTGACCGCCAGTTCCCAGGCGGTGATGGACAACCTGCAGCGGACCCGGACCGAGCAGGTGAACAAGGAGTCTGCGGCACGGCTGGCCAAGCAAAAGGCTGACAAAGCCGCCGCCGACGCGAAGTCCAGCCAGGACGCCGCGGTGGCGGCGCTCACCGACTCGAAGAGCAAGTTCAACGAACAGCGCGAGCAGGTCACTCGCCTGGCCACCGAGCGCGACGACGCCCAGGACAAACTCGAGGCCGCCAAGCTCGAGGCCTCCCGCCAATGGTCGACAGGGAACGGCGGGCCCGGCGCGCCGACATCGGGCGACCGGTGGGATCCCGGCTCGCCGGGCGCGACGCCGTCGGCCGCGGGCCGCCGGTGGGACGGCCTTTGGGATCCGACGCTGCCCATGGTGCCCAGCGCCAACGTTCCCGGTGACCCGATCGCGGTGATCAACCAGGTGTTGGGCATCTCGGCGACTTCGACGCAGGTCACCGCCGGCATGGGGAAGAGCTTCCTGCAGCAGCTGGGCATCCTCAAGCCCGACGACACCGGGATCACCAACGCCGGCGGTTCGACCCGGATCCCGCGGGTCTACGGGCGGCAGGCCACCGAATACGTGATCCGCCGCGGGATGTCGGAGATCGGGGTGCCGTATTCCTGGGGCGGCGGCAATGCCGCGGGTCCGAGCCACGGCATCGACTCCGGGGCCGGCATCACCGGTTTCGACTGCTCGGGTCTGGTCCTGTACTCGTTCGCCGGGGTGGGCATCAAACTGCCGCACTACTCGGGTTCGCAGTACAACCTGGGCCGCAAGATCCCGTCCTCACAGATGCGCCGCGGCGACGTCATCTTCTACGGCCCGGGTGGCAGTCAGCACGTGACGATCTACCTGGGCGACGGCCAGATGCTCGAGGCCCCCGACATCGGTTTGAAGGTCCGCGTTGCGCCTGTGCGCACCAGCGGCATGACGCCGTATGTGGTCCGGTACATCGAGTGGTGACGATTGAGTACTAAACGAGGAGCCATGCGCCGCAAGCGATTTCGCCTGGTCAACCTGGCCTGGATCACCACCCTGGTGACCGGGCTGATGTTGTCTGTAGCCAGCCCGGCCATGGCCGACCCCGGCCAGTGGGATCCGACGCTGCCGGCAACGATCAGTGCCGGCGCCCCGGGAGACCCGCTCGCGGTCGCCAACGCTTCGCTGCAGGCCACCGCCCAGGCCACCCAGACCACGCTGGATCTGGGCAGGCAATTCCTCGGCGGGCTCGGGATCAACCTCGGCGGCACCGACACCCCCAGCGCCACCAACACCGGTGCCGGCCGGATTCCGCGGGCGAACGGTCGCCAGGCCCTCGAGTACGTCATCAAGCGTGGCGGGTCGCAGATGGGCGTGCCGTATTCGTGGGGCGGCGGTTCGCTGCAGGGGCCCACCAAGGGCGTCGAGGACGGCGCCAACATCACCGGGTTCGACTGCTCGGGCCTGATGCGGTACGCCTTCGCCGGGGTCGGCGTACTGCTCCCGCGGTTCTCCGGTGACCAGTACAACGCCGGCCGTCACATTCCGCCCAACGAGGCCAAGCGCGGCGACCTGATCTTCTACGGCCCGGGCGGCAGCCAGCACGTCACCATGTACCTGGGCAACGGTCAGATGCTGGAGGCGTCCGGAAGTGCCGCCAAAGTCACCGTCAGCCCGGTTCGTAAGCCCGGCATGACGCCTTTCCTGACTAGGATCATCGAGTACTGACCCAGGTGTGCTGCCCACTAGGGAATCCGGGCCGCGACGGCAGCGTCGACGGAATACGGCACGCCTGGAATAGTTGGACGCGGGCACGTTGCTGCCCCACGACATTCGTCGTGCCGGCAGTCGTGTGCGATTGAGCTGTGGAGGGTTCTTGATGACATCAGCAGGTGGGCCGCCCCCGGGCGCCAGCAATTACTCGGGCCCGGGTGGGCAGTCCGGCCCGCCGGCGCATGAAGCGCCTTTGGGTGGCGGCGGTGCCGGTAACGGGTTGGCCGCCGAGGTCCACACCCTGGAGCGGGCCATCTTCGAGGTCAAACGGATCATCGTCGGCCAGGACCAGCTCGTGGAGCGGATGCTGGTCGGCCTGTTGTCCAAGGGCCATGTCCTGCTCGAGGGTGTTCCCGGCGTGGCCAAGACGCTGGCCGTGGAGACCTTCGCGCGCGTGGTCGGCGGGACGTTCGCGCGTATCCAGTTCACGCCCGACCTGGTGCCCACCGACATCATCGGTACCCGCATCTACCGGCAGGGCAAGGAAGAATTCGACACCGAGCTCGGTCCGGTGGTGGTCAACTTCCTGCTCGCCGACGAGATCAACCGCGCGCCGGCGAAGGTGCAGTCGGCGCTGCTGGAGGTCATGCAGGAACGCCACGTGTCGATCGGCGGCAAGACCTTCGACTTGCCCAACCCGTTCCTGGTGATGGCGACGCAGAACCCGATCGAGCACGAGGGTGTCTACCCGCTGCCCGAGGCCCAGCGGGACCGCTTCCTGTTCAAGATCAATGTCGGCTACCCGTCGCCGGAAGAGGAGCGGGAGATCATCTACCGGATGGGCGTCAAGCCGCCGCAGGCCAAACAGATCCTGCACACCGGCGACCTGCTGCGGCTGCAGGACATCGCGTCCAGCGTCTTCGTGCACCATGCGCTGGTCGACTACGTGGTCCGCGTGGTCACCGCCACCCGTTACCCCGAGCAGCTCGGGATGAACGACGTCAGGACCTGGATCTCGTTCGGCGCATCCCCGCGTGCCTCGCTGGGCATCATCGCCGGTGCTCGCTCGCTGGCGCTGGTGCGTGGCCGTGACTATGTCATCCCGCAAGACGTGGTGGAAATCATTCCCGACGTACTGCGGCACCGGTTGGTACTCACCTACGACGCGCTCGCCGACGAAATCTCGCCAGAGATCGTCATCAACCGAGTCCTGCAGACGGTGGCCCTGCCACAAGTGAATGCCGTTCCGCAACAAGGGCATTCGGTACCCCCGGTGATGCAGGCCGCGGGCGCGGCGGCTAGCGGTCGGTGACCGATCCGGATTCGGCCGCGAAGCACGCGGCCACACGTCCGCCGTCGTTTCAGCGCGGGCAGATCGACGATCCGAAGCTGTCGGCAGCGCTGCGAACGCTCGAGCTCACGGTCAAACGCAAGCTTGACGGTGTCCTGCACGGCGATCATCTCGGCCTGATCCCGGGACCGGGTTCGGAGCCGGGGGAGTCGCGCGAGTATCAGCCGGGCGACGACGTCCGGCGGATGGACTGGGCCGTCACCGCGCGCACCACCCACCCGCATGTGCGGCAGATGATCGCCGACCGCGAATTGGAGACCTGGCTGGTGGTCGACATGTCGGCCAGCCTGGACTTCGGCACCACCGTGTGCGAAAAACGCGACTTGGCCGTTGCCGCCGCCGCCGCGATCACATTCCTCAACAGCGGCGGCGGAAACCGGCTCGGCGCGTTGGTCGCCAACGGCGAGACGATGACCCGGGTGCCGGCACGCTCCGGACGCCAGCATGAGCAGAAGCTGTTGCGCACCATCGCCACTACTCCCAGGGCGCCGATAGGGGTTCGTGGGGATTTGGCGACGGCTATCGACGCGCTGCGCCGGCCGGAACGCCGCCGCGGCATGGCGGTGATCATCAGCGACTTCCTCGGCCCGATCAACTGGATGCGTCCGCTTCGGGCGATCGCGGCGCGGCACGAGGTGCTGGCCATCGAGGTGCTCGATCCCCGCGATGTGGAACTGCCCGATATCGGCGAGGTCGTCTTGCAGGACGCCGAATCCGGCGTCGTCCGCGATTTCACCATCGACGCCCAGCTGCGTGACGATTTCGCCAGGGCCGCTGCGGCGCATCGCGCCGAAGTCGAGCGCACCTTCCGCAGCTGCGGAGCTCCGGTACTGACGCTGCGCACCGACCGTGACTGGATTGCCGACATCGTCCGTTTCGTGGAGTCCCGACGGCGTGGAGCGCTGGCAGGGCGCCAGTGACACTGCCGCTGCTGGGCCCAATGACGCTGTCGGGCTTCGCGCACTCGTGGTTTTTCCTCTTTCTTTTTGTCGTCTTCGGGCTGGCCGCGCTGTACGTCGTGCTGCAGCTGGCGCGGCAGCGGCGGATGCTGCGGTTCGCCAACATGGAGCTGCTGGAGAGCGTCGCCCCCAAGCGGCCCTCCCAATGGCGGCACGTGCCGGCGATCCTGCTGGTGTTGGCGCTGGTGCTGCTCACCATCGCGATGGCGGGGCCGACCAACGACGTGCGGATTCCCCGCAACCGTGCGGTGGTGATGCTGGTGATCGACGTGTCGCAGTCGATGCGCGCCACCGACGTCCCACCCAACCGGATGGCGGCCGCGCAGGAGGCGGCCAAGCAGTTCGCCGAAGAGCTGACGCCGGGGATCAATCTTGGACTGATCGAGTTTGCCGGAACCGCGACGGTGCTGGTCTCACCGACGACCAACCGGGACGCGACCAAGACCGCGCTGGACAAGTTGCAATTCGCCGACCGCACCGCCACCGGGGAGGGCATCTTCACCGCGTTGCAAGCCATCGCCACGGTCGGCGCGGTGATCGGTGGCGGCGATACACCGCCGCCGGCGCGCATCGTGCTGTTCTCCGACGGCAAGGAGACGATGCCGACCAACCCGGACAACCCCAAGGGCGCCTTCACCGCCGCGCGCACCGCCAAGGACCAGGGGGTACCGATCTCGACGATCTCGTTCGGCACCCCCGACGGCTTCGTCGAGATCAACGATCAGCGCCAGCCGGTGCCCGTCGACGACACCACCATGAAGAAGGTTGCCGAGCTCTCGGGTGGAAACTGGTACAGCGCCGCGAGCCTGGCGGAGCTGAAAGCCGTCTACGCGTCGCTGCAGCAGCAGATCGGCTACGAGACCATCAAGGGTGACGTCAGCGCCGGCTGGCTGCGGCTCGGCGCCTTGGTGCTGGCGGTGGCGGCGCTGGCGGCCCTGCTGATCAACCGCCGGCTGCCTACCTAGCTTTTGGCATTCGACGCGCCCGGGCTTGGGCCACCCGGCGAATGATGTCGTCGGGTGGTCCTCGGCGACAACCCTCACCATCAGCCACCCGTAGCGCTGATCCAGCATCTCGAGCCGGCGGATGTCCTTCACGTATTGATAGCGACTGGATCGACCATGATGTCTTCCCAGCCCATATCCAAATACGCTTCCACCCAGCCCCATTCGTTGCGGACGGCGATCTGCGTCTGTGGCCGGGGAAACCCTGCGCGAAGTAAAAGCAGACGCAGCCAGGTTTCTTTCGGCGACTGAGCCCCGCCGTCGACTAGTTCGAGTGTGGCTCGGGCTGCCTTCATGCCTCGCCGACCCTGGTAGCGGCCGACCAGCAACTCAACATCGGCCAGTTTCACGTCGGTTGCCTGCGCGAGGGCATCGATGGCAGCAACGGCGACCTCCGTCGGGTAGCGCCTCGCGAGGTCTGGCGCCGTTCGGGCCGGTGTGGTGACGCGCACGCCGCCAACGACGGCTAGTTCGTCGTCGAGGCGCTCTTCCCAGACTTCCACTCCGAGAGTTGGGCGGCGGTTGGTGTCGATGATCGCGGCTGGCACCGCCGGGTCGATCCACCGAGCACCATGCATGGCGGAAGCGGAGAAGCCGGCGAGGATGCCGCGGCGGCGGGACCGCAGCCAACACGCCTTCGCGCGCAGCACCGCCGTCACCTCGGCGTCCCTCGGCACGTACACGTCCTGATGCAGCGCGACGAACCGGCTCCGCAACTCATAGGCGGTTAAGCGGCGTGCGGCTAGGGCCTCACTGCCCACGAAGGGGTCTTGCATGGCGGAAGTGTGCCGACCCCGACCGACAGTCCCCGCGAGCGTAACGCCACTGCGAAATCCGAGGGGCGAAAATTCGCAGTAGCGTTACGCTCGCGGCCTGCCGGTTTCGGCGCGGCCGAGCCGAGGCGATAGGTTGACTGGGTGACCGAAACAGCCACCGAGAAAACCACCGAGAATGCCCCCGACTGGGGCAGACCCGCATTCGTGTCCCGTTCGGTCCTGGTCACCGGGGGCAACCGGGGAATCGGGCTGGCGGTGGCGCGCCGGCTTGCCGCCGACGGGCACCGGGTGACGGTGACGCACCGGGCCTCCGGCGCCCCCGAGGGGTTGTGCGGCGTCGAGTGCGACGTCACCGACTACGACGCCGTCGACGCCGCCTTCAAGGCCGTCGAGGAGCAGCAGGGTCCGGTGGAGGTGTTGGTGGCCAACGCCGGGCTCACCTCCGACATGCTCATCATGCGGATGAGCGAGGAACAGTTTCAGAAGGTCATCGACGCCAACCTGACCGGTGTCTTCCGAGTGGCCAAGCGGGCGTCGCGCAACATGATCAAGCAGCGGTTCGGCCGCTTCATCTTCATGGGATCAGTGGTCGGGCTGACCGGCCTGCCGGGACAGGCGAACTACGCGGCGTCGAAGGCCGGGCTGGTCGGGATGGCCCGGTCGCTGACGCGCGAACTGGGTTCGCGGTCCATCACCGCCAACGTGGTGGCTCCCGGCTTCATCGACACCGAGATGACCCAGGCCATGGACCCCAAGTACCAAGAGATGGCACAGCAGGCAATTCCATTGGGCCGCATCGGCAAAGTCAAGGAGGTCGCTGGGGTCGTCAGCTTCCTGGCGTCCGAGGACGCCGCATACATCTCGGGTGCGGTGATCCCGGTTGACGGCGGCGCCGGCATGGGCCACTGAGCATCTCTGAAGCACACATACGAGGACGGACATGGCAGGACTGCTCGAAGGTAAACGGATTCTGGTCACCGGGATCATCACCGACTCGTCGATCGCGTTTCACATCGCGCGGGTCGCCCAAGAGCAGGGCGCCGAACTGGTGCTGACGGGCTTCGACCGGCTGCGGCTGATCCAGCGCATCGCCGACCGGTTGCCGCAGCAGGCCCCATTGATCGAACTCGACGTGCAGAACGAGGAGCATCTGGCAACCCTGGCCGACCGGGTGACGGAGGTGATCGGTACGGGCACCAAGCTTGACGGCGTCGTGCATTCGATTGGCTTCATGCCTCAGACCGGGATGGGTATCAATCCGTTCTTCGACGCGCCTTACGAGGACGTTGCCAAGGGCATCCATATCTCTGCGTTCTCGTATGCCTCGCTGGCCAAAGCGCTGCTGCCGATCATGAATCCGGGCGGCGGGATCGTGGGCATGGACTTCGACCCGAGCCGTGCCATGCCGGCCTACAACTGGATGACGGTGGCCAAGAGCGCGCTGGAATCGGTGAACCGGTTCGTGGCCCGCGAAGCGGGCAAGTACGGAGTGCGATCGAATCTCGTTGCGGCCGGGCCGATCCGGACGCTGGCGATGAGCGCGATCGTCGGGGGCGCGCTCGGCGAGGAGGCCGGCGCCCAGATAAGTCTGCTGGAGGAGGGCTGGGACCAGCGCGCGCCGCTGGGCTGGAACATGAAAGACGCGACGCCGGTCGCCAAGACGGTGTGCGCGCTGCTCTCCGACTGGTTACCCGCCACCACCGGGACCATCATCTTCGCCGACGGCGGCGCCAGCACCCAATTGCTGTAGGACGCAATGGAATTTGATGCCGTCCTGCTGTTGTCCTTCGGCGGGCCGGAAGGGCCCGAGCAGGTGCGGCCGTTCCTGGAGAACGTCACCCGGGGCCGCAACGTGCCGCCCGAACGGCTTGACCAAGTCGGCCAGCACTACCTGCATTTCGGAGGGGTGTCGCCGATCAATCGGATCAACCGCGCGCTGATCGCCGAGCTACGCGCGGAAGTGGGCCTCCCGGTCTATTTCGGCAACCGAAATTGGGAACCATACGTTGAAGAGTGCGTCAAGACCATGCGAGACGATGGTATTCGTCGCGCTGCGGTGTTCACCACATCGGCGTGGAGCGGGTTGTCGAGTTGTGCGCAGTATGTCGAAGACATCGCCCGGGCCCGCCGGGCGGCCGGACCCGAAGCCCCCGAATTGGTCAAGCTGCGCCCGTATTTCGACCATCCGCTTTTCGTTGAGATGTTCGCCGGCGCCATTGCCGCCGCGGCCGAGACCGTACCTGACGGCGCGCGACTGGTGTTCACCGCGCATTCGGTCCCGGTGGTCGCCGACGAGCGCTTCGGCCCCCGGCTGTACAGCCGCCAAGTCGCCTATGCCACAAGGCTTGTCGCGGCGGCCGCCGGATACGCCGATTACGATCTGGCCTGGCAGTCGCGATCGGGCCCGCCACGGGTTCCGTGGCTGGAGCCCGATGTCGCCGACCACTTGACGACGCTGGCCGCCTCCGGGACGAAAGCGGTCGTCGTCTGCCCAATCGGGTTCGTCGCCGACCACATCGAGGTGGTGTGGGATCTCGACCAGGAGTTGCGCTCACAAGCCGAGGCCGCGGGGATGGCCTTCGGCCGGGCCGCAACACCCAACGCGGATCGGCGATTCGCCCGGCTGGCCGCGGGGTTGATCGACGAACTGCGCTACGGCCGGGCGCCCGAGCGGGTGAGTGGAACCGATCCGGTGCTGGGTTGCCTCGCCGGCATCAACGGCGAGCCGTGCCGTCCGCCGCACTGTGTTGCGCAGGACCGGTAAACGACTCAATCGGCCCAGGCCGAATGCAGGATCGCGCTGACCGCGGCGATCCGCGCCGAACGCACCACCGCGGTGAGCGGTCGCAGCGCATCGCCGGCGATTCGAGCCTCCGACGAGGATTGCGTCCCGACCGGTTCCGGACCGGCGACGACACGGGCCGCGGCCGGGGCACCACCTGGGTACCGGTCTACCGCGGAGTCGGACAACCCGCTGAGCCCGGCACTGACCGCGATGATCGCGTCGACGTGCGCGGCATTCTCCAGCACCCGCAATGCGCGCGACGGCGCGTGGTCGGGAACCCGGTGTTGCCGTGCCGATTCCAGTAGCTGCTCGACGAGTCCCCGCGGATCGTCGACATCGGCCGCGGCTCCCAGTCCGATGGCGCCGAGCGCATCGGCAGCCGAGCGGACGGCCGAACGCAGCGTGTATTCGGCGTCGCCCAGCTCATGGTGGTCGAACACGGGAGCGCCGGGCAGCGAGTACACGGTCCATGACAGCGCACACAGTTCGGGTAGCTCCGCATCGTCGTCGGCGGCATCCGCGAGCTCGTCATAGGAAAACTCGGGGACCAATCCGACGGCGCTGGCGGGATTGTCGGGATTGGTGATGATGACTGCTTCGCCCGCGGCCAGGGCGTCACGCTCGAACTGCGTTCCCGCGGCCAGTCCCCGCACATCGCCGGGCACGGGCAAAACCACGTTGATCGTGCCGCGCAACCGGGGCGAGTCAACGGCGGAAGCCGACACCGTCGGCCGGCCAACCGCGGCACGCAGCGTTTGTAGCAGCGAGACCGTCCCGGCATCGTGGACATCGGGCCACGGAAGTCCGGTGTGGCCCGCCGCCACGGCATCATACGCGGTAACCGATTGCTTTGGTGCCCAAAGAGATAACGCGTCCAAGACGTCGTCGGGCGCGGCCTTGCCTGCGAGCCAGGCGTTGGCCCACAGGGACAGCGAGACACTCGGACAGCACATGATCTCGGAGTGTAGTTGTTTGATCCGGCAAAGGCCGATCACGCGTATTCTGACCGCATGCCCGCCGCGGTGATTTGGCTCATATTCGCGCTGGCCCTCGCCGGTGGTGAGGCGCTGACCGGCCATATGTTCTTGCTGATGCTCGCCGGCGGTGCGCTGGCCGCCGCGGGGAGCAGCTGGTTACTGGGCTTTCCGGTCTGGGCCGACTCGGCGGTGTTCCTGGTGGTCTCGGTTTTGTTGCTGGCGCTGGTCAGGCCGGCGCTGCGGCGGCGGCTCACCCCCGCGAAGGGCCTGCCGACCGGCATCGAGGCGCTGGAGGGCAAGAGCGCGCTGGTGCTTGACCGGGTCGCCCGCGACGAAGGTCAGGTGAAGCTGGATGGCCAGGTGTGGACGGCGCGGCCGCTCAACGAGGCCGATGTGTACGAGCCGGGCGAGCAAGTGACCGTCGTGCAGATCAACGGTGCCACCGCGGTGGTGTTCAAGCAAACGTAATCCCTCTGGAGAAATAGGAGGAATCCCGATGCAGGGTGCAATTGCTTTTCTGGTGGTGGCGGCAGCCCTGGTGATCTTCGCGATCATCGTGGTGGCCAAATCCGTTGCGCTGATCCCGCAGGCCGAGGCCGCGGTGATCGAACGCTTGGGCCGATACAGCCGCACCGTCAGCGGGCAGCTGACCTTGTTGGTGCCGTTCATCGATCGCATCCGTGCCCGGGTGGACCTACGCGAGCGGGTGGTGTCGTTCCCGCCTCAGCCGGTGATCACCGAGGACAACCTGACCCTCAACATCGACACCGTGGTCTATTTCCAGGTCACCGTTCCACAGGCGGCCGTCTACGAAATCAGCAACTACATCGTCGGGGTCGAACAGCTCACCACGACCACACTGCGCAACGTGGTCGGCGGCATGACGCTGGAGCAGACCCTGACCTCCCGCGACAAGATCAACGCCCAGTTGCGGGGCGTGCTCGACGAGGCGACCGGCCGCTGGGGCCTGCGGGTCGCCCGGGTCGAGTTGCGCAGCATCGACCCGCCGCCGTCGATTCAGGCCTCGATGGAAAAGCAGATGAAGGCCGACCGGGAGAAGCGGGCGATGATCTTGACCGCCGAAGGTACCCGGCAGGCCGCGATCACGGAGGCCGAGGGCCAAAAGCAGTCTCAGATCCTGGCCGCCGAGGGCGCCAAGCAGGCCGCGATCCTGGCCGCCGAGGGCGACCGGCAGTCCCGGATGCTGCGCGCTCAGGGTGAGCGTGCCGCGACCTACCTGCAGGCTCAGGGGCAGGCCAAGGCCATCGAGAAGACGTTCGCCGCGATCAAGGCCGGCAGGCCTACCCCCGAAATGCTGGCCTACCAATACCTGCAGACGCTGCCGCAGATGGCGCGCGGTGACGCCAACAAGGTGTGGGTGGTGCCCAGCGACTTCAGCGCGGCGTTGCAGGGGTTCACCAAACTCCTGGGCACCCCGGGCGAGGACGGGGTGTTCCGGTTCGAGCCGTCCCCGGTCGACGACCTGCCCAAGCACGCCGCCGACGACGACGCCGAAGTCGCCGATTGGTTCTCCACCGCGACCGACCCGGCGATCGCCCAGGCGGTGGCCAAGGCCGAGGCGATAGCCCGCCAGCCGGTGGACGGGACGCCGGGGGCACCGCCGGAGTTGACTCAATAGGCTTGTCGGAATGAGCGTCCTGACTTCACCCAAGGCCTATACGGCGTTGGCCGCGTTCCAGGCCGGCGACGCGGTGGCGTGTGCGATTCCCCTGCCTCCCATCGCCAAAATCCTGGACGACCTGGGAGTGCCGGATCGCGTTCGGCCCGTCCTGCCGGTGGTCAAGGCTGCCTCTGCCATGGGCTTGCTGTCGGTCAGCTGGTTCCCCGCCTTGGCGAGGCTGACGACGGCGATGCTGACGCTGTATTTCGTCTTGGCCGTTGGCGCGCACATCCGGGCGCGGGACAAGGTCGTTAATGTCCTTCCGGCCGCGTCCTTCCTGACCACGTTCGCCGTGATGACGGTGAAGGGTCCGGATCGGGGCTAGTCGAGCGCGAAAGAGCGCTGCGCGATCGCGATTAGAACTCCGGCGGCCCCGGCGGCGGTAGCGGCGGCGCGGGAGGACCGACGGGCAGGGGAGCCGGCGGCCGAAGTGCATGTGGCGCCGGCGGCAAGGGCTCATCCGCCCTGGCTGGATGCCCGCCGGGTGGCTACTATGACATCCGTACTATACGGAATCCGTAGTAGCGGTATGGGAGGCACTCATCGATACCGACCGGCAGGGTGGTCGGAAACGGCTGCTTCGAAGGAGCGTTGTCGTCGCGGCTGGTCTGGTCGGCGCGATTGCAGCGGTTCTTGCCTCGCCGGTGGTGATGCCCAGGATTCTCAAGCGCCATCCGGATTGGCTCAGGCTCGGGGTATTCAAGAGGTACACCGATTTTCGGCGCAAGCGCGCGGGTCATGAGCACTCGGTCACCGCGGTCCTCACCCACGTGGGGCGTCGCAGCGGGCGGACATATCAGACACCGCTGGGTGCTCAGCCCTACGGTGACGGCTTCGTCGTGTCGCTGCCGTACGGCAGCCAAACCGACTGGTGCCGCAACGTGATTGCGGCCCGGGAGTGCACGCTGGCTTGGAGGGGGCGAACCTTCCAGCTGGAGCGACCGGAGATCATTTCCGGACCTCAGGTATTTCAGGCGCTGCCGGTTCTTCCGCGGATTATGTTGCGCGGCGGGGGAATCGACGACTTTCTGTGGCTACACAAGAAGGGGACGGACGCGGGAAACGGAACTGACATTACCAGTGGAAAACACATGCTGCTCACCACATTTCGTAAGAGCGGCGCCGGAGTTGCCACACCTGTTTGGACCGTTCCGGTCAGTGATGGCCGTGTCGGCATGTGGACCGGCGCGAGCACCGGTAAGTACAAGCGTTTGCGCAACAACCCACATGTCACCATGCAGGCATGCACGGCCCGAGGAAAGCCGAAGCCGGCGGCAGCAATCCTCGACGGCACCGCGGAGATCGTCCAGTCCGGCGCGCTTTTCGACGAGGTCCAGGCCAGAATCCACGCGAAGTACGGGTGGCTGATTCCCATTGTCAAGCGCGTCAGCCGGCTGCAGGGGCGGCGCAAGCGCGGCCAGGCTTTCGGCGATACCGTCGTTCTCATCAGGACCGCCCACTCGGTTACTCCCTAGGTTGAACCGTAAGGCGCAGCACCGAAATCGGTTCTTTCGACCACCAGTCGGGCCGACGCCTCATGCACGGCCGCGGTGACTTGGCCGAGGTAGTCGAGGATGAGCGCACCCGCTTCGGGGGCGAGTTGAGCGGCGATCTGGTCGAGGCGCTCGTTGGCGTCGCTGTACAGCTCGGTGAGTCGGTCGAATCCGCTTGGCTCTACCTGAACGCTCCGGCGGTCGGTGACGTCGCGTCGGCGCACCAACCAACCGGCCTTCTCCAGACGCGTGAGCACGCCGGTCATGGTCGCTGGATGGATACCCATGCGGCGGGCCAGCGCCGTTGGAGACTGTGCACCATAACGGGCGAGGACGTCGAGGACGTCAAGGTCGGAATCATTCAATCCCGTCGCCGCCGCGACGCGACGGGTGCTGATCGACAGGTCGATCCGCAACTGGCGCAACGTATTGCGCAACGCATCAGCCAATTGGGCCGCGTCGGCGTTTTGGTGATCCGGTGAAGCTTGCGACGTTTGGCGCACGTTCAGTCCCTCGCTAGTATGTGTCCCATATTATATGGATTCCATACTAAGTAGCGAGAACGACTCACTCGGGCGACCCGGTGTCGCCCGTCGGTGCCACATCGGAAGGAGCGGCAAATGCCTACCAGCGACGAATACCGCGACCCACCCGGGCCGGACGACCCTGGTGTCACCTTGATCAATGTGGTCGAGATGCCGGCCGATCAGGTCGACAACTTCATGGCCGGCTGGAAGAAGCGGGCAGAGATCATGAGCACCCTGCCGGGATTTCGCGACTATGCGCTGCACCGGGCCCTGCTGCCCGACAGCCGATTCCAACTGGTGAACGTTGCGCACTGGGACAGCCGGGAAGCATTCGAGGCGGCGATCGCCAATCCGGAGTTTCTGTCTCTGCGAGAGGCGGCCCAGCATGAGATCGACTTTGGCGTCACGGCAAGTCCCGCCCTGTACGAAGTGATAGCCAGCGGTCATCGCCCGGAGCACACGAACTAGCCGGTTCGCGCCGTACGGCACGACCGAAGCCGTTGCCGATATCCAAATCGTATGCGGCCATGATCAATTCAACTCTGACCAGCCTTGCACGTTGACGGCCTGTGTCGCGCTGTTGGCGTGGCGCGTGTCGGCGATTAGGGCTGATTGCCGTATCGGCGAAAGAGCGCGTCGAAAACGCCAAGAGCGCGCTCGGGTCGAGATACGCTGTTCACCTGTCTAGCGGTTCCCCGGCGCCCCGAATGGCTTGCGGGGCGGTCCCGACTCGGCAGGAGGTGCGGGATATCATTTGTGATCGCGACGCCGGAGATGATCGCGGCGGCGGCAACGGATCTGGCGAATATCGGTTCGACGCTCGACACGGCCAACGGGGCCGCGGCGGCCACGACGACGGAGGTGGTGGCCGCGGGCGCCGATCAGGTATCGGCGAGCGTCGCGGCGTTCCTCGGCGCACACGGTCAGGCGTATCAGGCGCTCAGCGCCCAAGCGGCGGCGTTTCACGCCCAGTTTGTGCAGGCGTTGACCGCGGGTACGCGATCCTATGCCAGCGCGGAGGCCGCCAATGTTGCGGCGTTCAAGGCCAATCCGGCGCAGACGATAGGGCAGGATCTGACCAATCTGATCAATGCGCCCACCGAGCTGGTGTTGGGGCGCCCACTGATCGGCAACGGCGCAAACGGTGCGCCGGGAACCGGTCAGGCCGGTGGGGCGGGCGGGATTTTGTGGGGCAATGGCGGTAACGGTGGGTCCGGCGCGACCGGCCTAACGGCGGTAACGGCGGGGCCGCCGGGCTATTCGGCAACGGCGGCGCAGGCGGGGAGGGTGGGTTAGCACTTGCCGGCACCGGCGGCAACGGCGGGGCTGGCGGCCGCGGCGGCTTGCTGTTCGGCCTCGGCGGTCCCGGCGGGAACGGCGCCCACGGCCTCACCGCGGGTAACGGCGGCGTCGGCGGGTCGGCGGGATTGTTCGGCACCGGCGGCACCGGCGGCACCGGCGGGTTTAGCGACACCGGCGGCACCGGCGGCCACGGCGGCCACGGCGGCTTGCTGTTCGGCGCCGGCGGCACCGGCGGGACCAGCGATCTCCTCGCGGGTGGTACCGGCGGCACCGGCGGGGCCGGGCGGCAATGCTGGCCTGCTGTCCGGCTCCGGTGGGGTTGGTGGCGCCGGCGGGGCGAGTAACAATGCTGACGGCGGTAGCGGCGGTAACGGCGGCAGGGCCGGGCTGGTCGGCGACGGCGGCGCCGGCGGCGCCGACGGGAGTTCCATATCGCTCGTGGGCGGTGACGGCGGTAACGGCGGCAACGCGGTTCTGATCGGCAACGGGGGCAACGGCGGCAACGCCGCGTTTTTCAACCCGGGGGGCAGCGCCGGCGCCGGCGGCACCGGCGGGCTGCTGCTCGGCCTAAACGGGCGGAACGGGTTGACGTAGCTGGCGACGGCGGCACATGGGTGAGCAGCCCCAACCAGTCGGCCTGTTCGCAGATGCGTCGCAGACGCAGGTTCACGCCGGATCAGTGCGTGATAGCCGGCTCGGCGTCCGGCACCACCTTGCGGCGATGGTGCTGACGGTGGTGGCGAATCTCGACGATCAGCCCCGCTACCCCCAACGCCGCCGTGCACAGCGACACCAGATAGAGCAGCGGGCTGGGGTGGCCGGCCAGCGCGTCGCCGAGAACCACCACGGCGGCGGTCCCGGGAAGTAGGCCGGCCAGCGTGGCCAACATGTAAGGCACCACCCGCACGGTCGACGCGCCCGCGGCATAGTTGATCGCCGAAAACGGCACCGCGGGTATCAACCGCAGCGACACGATGGCCAGCCAGCCCCGTTCGCGCAACCGCTCGTCCACCGTGTCGATCGATTTGTGGCGAACCAGGCGGTTCAGCTGCCACCCGGCCGCGCGCACCAGCAGCATCGCGATCATGGCGCTCGCGGTGCTGGCAATCACGGCGATGGCAGCGCCCAGCACCGGGCCGAACAGCAGCCCGGCGGCCAGGGTGAATGCCGTCCGGGGGACCGGTATCACCGTGACGACGATGTGGGCCATCAAGAACGCCAACGGGAACCAGGGGCCTACCGATTCTGCCCAGTCACGCAGCTGCACCGGGGTGGGCAGCGGGACCAGCAGCGCCACGGCAACCACGACTGTGATACCGACCACTGTGGCGACCGTCCGGGGCCGGGACAGCTGACGCGCGGTCGCGCCCATCGCGCAGCCGAGATCGCGCAATGTATCGCTGATTTTGCAGGTCGCGGAACCCGTCACGGCTGTCAAGGTTACGGGGCCTCGATGAATAACCCGTTTCCCGAGCCTGGCGTTTCCCCGGCGACCTGCCCCGATCGCCGCTCCGCGTGGTTTTTAGCGTGCAGGCTCATCAATTAGCCTGATTAGCAACTGGCAGACTCCGAACAAACCCAAGCAACGCCGGCTACTGCTGGGAAAAGATTGCTGGGAAAAGGGAGCAATCGGTGTCCATTGACGTACCCGAGCTCGCCGACCTGGAACAGGTTCGCGAGCGTTGGCGCACTGCGGTCGCCGGTGTGCTGTCCAAGAGCACCCGGAAGGACCCCGGGGAGCTGGGGCACGAGCCCGAGCGCCTGCTGGAAACCCCGACCTATGACGGGATCGCCATCCGGGCGCTCTACACCGCGCTCGACGAGCTGCCGGAGCCGCCGCTGCCGGGCGACTGGCCGTACGTGCGTGGTGGCGACGCACTGCGCGACGTCAACTCCGGCTGGAAGGTTGCCGAGGCGTTTCCTATCTCGGGTCCTGTGCCCGGCCGCGATGACAGCAACGCAGCGGTGCTGGCCGCGCTCGCCGACGGGGTCAGCGCTCTGCTGATCCGGGTGGGGGATTCCGGGGTGGCGCCGGACCAGCTCGAGAAGCTGCTCGAGGGTGTGCACCTGAGCATGGCGCCGATGATTCTCGACACGGGCGCCGACTATCCGGCGGCCTGCGATGCCCTGCTGGCGCTGGTTGCCCAGGTGGAACCCGGCCAGCGCTCCACGCTGTCGATCGATTTGGGCGCAGACCCGCTGACGGCGTCGCTGAGTGACCGTCCGGCCCCTGCGATCGAGGATGTCGTCGCGGTCGCCTCGCGAGTGTCCGGCGATAGGGGGGTGCGGGCGATCACGGTCGACGGGCCCACGTTCCACAATCTGGGCGCCAACGCGACATGGGAGCTTGCCGGCAGCGTCGCGGCCGCGGTGGCCTACCTTCGGGCGCTCACCGAATCTGGAATGCCGGTCGGCCAGGCGCTTGGGCAAATCAGTTTCCGGCTGGCCGCCGACGACGATCAGTTCATGACGCTCGCCAAGATGCGAGCCTTGCGGCAACTATGGGCGCGGGTCGCCGAGGTCGTTGGCGACCCAGAGGGCGGCGCAGCTGTGGTGCACGCGGAGACTTCGCTGCCGATGATGACCCAGCGCGACCCGTGGGTGAACATGCTGCGCTGCACACTGGCCGCCCTCGGTGCGGGCGTCGGCGGTGCCGACACCGTGCTGGTGTTCCCGTTCGACGCGGCGATCCCGGGCGGCTTTCCCGGCACCGCGACCAGCTTCGCGCGCCGGATCGCTCGCAACACCCAGCTACTGCTCCTGGAAGAGTCGCACGTCGGCCGGGTGTTGGACCCGGCCGGCGGGTCCTGGTTCGTCGAGGAACTCACCGAACAACTGGCGCAGCAAGCCTGGGAGAAATTTCAGGCGATCGAGGGCCGCGGCGGATTCGTCGACGCTCGCGACTACGTCGCCGACCAGATCGCCGACGTAGCCGCACGACGCGCGGACGACATCGCGCATCGCCGCACCGCGATCACCGGGGTCAACGAATTTGCGAACCTGGCCGAACCGGCGCTGCCGCAGGGTGATTCGTCGGCTCCACCACACGCGGCCGGGAAATTGCAACGCTACTCCGCGGGATTCGAAGCGCTGCGCGACCGTTCGGACGTCTACCTGGCGCGCACCGGTTCACGTCCGCGGGCGCTGTTGCTGCCGTTGGGCCCGTTGGCCGAGCACAATATCCGGACGACGTTCGCGACGAACCTGCTGGCATCGGGCGGTATCGAGGCGGTCAACGCGGGAACGGTAGACGCCGCCGGCGTTGCCCAGGCGGTCGCCGAGTTTTCCGCCGCGGACTTGCCGAGCGTGGCGGTTATCTGCGGCACCGACAAGCGCTACCAAGATGAGGCTGCAGGCATCGTGCAGGCAGCCCGAAGCGCCGGCGTGTCAAGGGTTTATTTGGCGGGACCCGAAAAAGCCATCGGGGATGCCGAGCACCGGCCCGACGAATTTTTGACTGCAAAGATCAATGCCGTCGAAGCCCTGACGAATCTGCTCACTAGGTTGGGGGCGTAGTCACCATGACGACCACTGCACCTGCTGTCGGTAGCTTCGCCGATGTGC
Organism: Mycobacterium sp.; assembly: GCF_052145595.1. Classification (GTDB taxonomy): domain Bacteria; phylum Actinomycetota; class Actinomycetes; order Mycobacteriales; family Mycobacteriaceae; genus Mycobacterium. The sequence continues at coordinate 25,127 of NZ_JBKQOI010000334.1, forward strand.
CGCTGCACAGCGAGCGGACTGTTCCACCGCCGACCGAAGCCGCAGTCGAAGAACACGTGGCCGCGGCCGCGGCCGCGCACTGGTACACACCGGATCGATTGCAGTGGCAGACGCCGGAAGGCATTGACGTCAAACCGGTGTACATCGCCGCCGATCGTGCCGCCGCCGAGGCTGACGGGTACCCGCTGAACAGCGTCCCGGGCGAGCCGCCCTTTGTCCGCGGCCCCTACCCGACGATGTATGTCAACCAGCCGTGGACGATCCGCCAATACGCCGGGTTCTCCACCGCCGCGGATTCCAACGCTTTCTATCGCCGCAACCTGGCCGCCGGTCAGAAGGGCCTGTCGGTGGCCTTCGACCTGGCCACCCACCGCGGCTACGACTCGGACCATCCCCGCGTCCAGGGCGACGTCGGAATGGCCGGTGTGGCAATCGATTCCATCCTGGACATGCGACAGCTGTTTGACGGCATCGACCTGTCCGCGGTGTCGGTGTCGATGACGATGAACGGTGCGGTGCTGCCGATCCTGGCGTTGTATGTGGTGGCCGCCGAGGAGCAGGGAGTGCCGCCGGAGAAGCTGGCCGGCACTATCCAGAACGACATCCTCAAAGAATTCATGGTGCGCAACACCTACATCTATCCGCCCAAGCCGTCGATGCGCATCATCTCCGACATTTTCGCCTACACCAGCGCGAAGATGCCGAAATTCAACTCCATCTCGATCTCCGGCTATCACATCCAGGAAGCCGGTGCGACAGCGGATTTGGAGCTGGCGTACACGCTGGCCGACGGCGTCGACTACATAAAGGCGGGCTTGGACGCCGAACTGGACATCGACAAGTTCGCGCCCCGGCTGTCCTTCTTCTGGGGCATCGGGATGAACTTCTTCATGGAGATCGCCAAGCTGCGGGCCGGCCGATTACTGTGGAGCGAGCTCGTAGCCGGATTCGGCGCCAAGAGTCCCAAATCGCTGTCGCTGCGTACGCATTCGCAGACCTCGGGCTGGTCGCTGACGGCCCAGGATGCCTTCAACAACGTCGCGCGCACCTGCATCGAGGCGATGGCCGCGACGCAGGGCCACACCCAGTCGCTGCACACCAACGCGCTGGACGAGGCGCTGGCGCTGCCCACCGACTTCTCTGCCCGGATCGCCCGCAACACCCAGCTGGTACTGCAGCAGGAGTCGGGCACCACGCGGCCGATCGACCCGTGGGGCGGCTCGTACTACGTGGAGTGGCTGACCCATCAACTCGCACAGCGGGCTCGCGCCCACATCGCCGAGGTCGCCGAGCACGGCGGCATGGCACAGGCCATCAGTGACGGCATCCCCAAGCTGCGCATCGAGGAGGCGGCCGCGCGCACCCAGGCCCGCATCGACTCCGGGACACAGCCGGTGGTCGGGGTCAACAAGTACCAGGTGGAAGAGGACCAGGAGGTCGAGGTACTCAAGGTCGAGAACAGCCGGGTGCGCGCCGAGCAGCTGGCCAAACTGCAAGAGCTGCGGGCAAACCGGGACCAATCGGCGGTCGACGCCGCCCTGGCCGAGCTGTCTCGGGCAGCCGCCGCGCACGGCCGCGCCGGCGAAGACGGACTGGGCAACAACCTGCTGGCGCTGGCCATCGACGCTGCCCGGGCCAAGGCCACGGTGGGCGAGATCTCCGACGCGCTGGAGAAGGTATATGGGCGCCACCAGGCGGAGATCCGTACCATCTCCGGGGTCTACCGTGACGAAGCCGGAAAGGCCACCAACATCGCAAACGCCACCGAACTAGTCGAAAAATTCGCCGAGGCCGACGGGCGCCGGCCCAGAATACTGGTGGCCAAGATGGGCCAGGACGGCCACGACCGCGGCCAGAAGGTGATCGCGACCGCATTCGCCGACATCGGGTTCGACGTCGACGTCGGATCGCTGTTTTCCACGCCCGAAGAGGTGGCGCGCCAGGCGGCCGACAACGACGTGCACGTGGTCGGGGTGTCCTCGCTGGCAGCCGGTCACCTGACCCTGGTGCCGGCACTTCGCGACGCGCTGGCCGAGGTGGGCCGGCCCGACATCATGATCGTGGTCGGCGGTGTCATCCCACCCGGCGACTTCGACGAGCTGTACGCCGCCGGGGCCGCCGCCATCTTTCCGCCCGGGACGGTGATCGCCGACGCCGCAATCGACTTGCTGCACAAGCTCGCCGAGCGGCGAGGGTACGCGCTCGACTAGATGGCACCCGATCCGCGCAACAACGCAGACGACACCGCCGACCGGTTAGCCGCAGCTGTCCGCAGCGGCGATCGTGCGGCGCTGCCGCAGGCCATCACGCTGCTGGAGTCCACCCGCGCCGACCATCGCGAGCAGGCGCAGCAATTGCTGCTGGCGTTGTTGTCGGAGTCTGGAAACTCCCATCGCGTGGGCATCACCGGGGTCCCTGGGGTGGGAAAGTCCACCACCATCGAGGCGCTCGGCATGCATCTGATCGATGAGGGCCACCGGGTGGCAGTGCTGGCAGTCGACCCGTCGTCGACCCGTACCGGCGGATCGATTCTCGGCGACAAGACACGGATGTCGCAGCTGGCGGTGCACCCGGACGCCTACATCCGTCCGTCGCCGACGTCGGGCACGTTGGGCGGGGTGGCAAAGGCAACTCGGGAAACCATCGTGCTGCTGGAGGCCGCCGGCTTTGACGTGATCCTGATCGAAACAGTCGGCGTCGGCCAATCCGAGGTGGCGGTGGCCAACATGGTCGATACTTTCGTTTTGTTGACCCTGGCGCGCACCGGTGATCAGTTGCAGGGCATCAAAAAGGGTGTGCTGGAGCTGGCCGACGTCGTAGTGGTAAACAAGGCCGACGGAGAGCACTTAACCGAGGCGCGGTTAGCCGCGCGGGAACTGTCCGCGGTGATCAGATTGATACACCCGCGTGAGACACTCTGGCGGCCACCGGTTCTCACCATGAGCGCGGTGAACGGGACCGGCCTGGCGGAGCTGTGGGACGCTATCGAGCGCCATCGCCGGGTGCTCACCGACGCCGGGGAGTTCGACGCGCGCCGGCGGGCCCAGCAAGTCGAGTGGACCTGGCAGATGGTCCGCGACACGGTGCTGGATCGGGTGCTGTCCAATCCCGAGGTGCGCAAGATTCGCGCCGACGTCGAGCGTCGAGTCAGGGCGGGGGAGCTGACCCCCGCGCTGGCGGCGCAGCAAATATTGACGGTCGCGTCGGGCTAACGGAAAGGTAAATTAATCTTTGTTTGCGCTTGAGTCGTGTGAAATCCAGGTAAATTCAGACGTGTGAAGGTTGACATCGGAGTCGATCGACGCGCGGTTCCTCTCCGCGATGCCCCTGACGCAGGGCATCGCGTGTCCGGCGCGGCGGACCCACACTTTGCGTGCGTCGTTCGTAGCTTTTCCACCATGTTCCCCGGGCGCCGGTTCGGTGGCGGGGCACTGGCGGTCTATGTCGACGGCCAACCCGCCGTTGACGTATGGAGCGGCTGGGCTGACCGGCGCGGCCAGCTGCCATGGACGGCCGATACCGCACCGATGGTGTTCTCGGCGACCAAGGGGATGGCCGCCACGGTCATCCACCGGCTCGCGGATCGGGGGCTGATCGACTACGACGCGCCGGTTTCTGAGTACTGGCCGGAGTTCGGCGCCAACGGCAAGGCCGCTCTCACCGTGCGTTCGGTGATGGGACACAATGCGGGTTTGTCGGGTCTGCGCGGCGCCACAAAGGAAGACTTGCTGGATCACGTCGTGATGGAAGATCGGCTAGCGGCGGCGCCGCCGGGACGCCTGCTCGGCAAACCCGCGTATCACGCGCTGACCTTCGGCTGGCTAATGTCCGGGCTTGCCCGAGCCGTCACCGGAAAAGGCATGCGGACGCTGGTCCGTGAGGAACTCGCCGAGCCATTGGGCACCGACGGCATGCATCTGGGGCGGCCACCGGCCGAATCGCCGACACGGGTCGCCGAGATCGTCATGCCGCAGAACATCGTCGCCAACCCGATCCTCGGCTATGTGACGCACCGGGTCGCCCATCAGTTGTCGGGCGCGTTTCGCTCCATGTACTTCCCGGGCTTGACCGCTGCCGTCAAGGGTGAGATTCCGATGCTGGACGCCGAGATGCCGGCGGCCAACGGCGTGACGACGGCGCGCGCGCTGGCTCGGATGTACGGAGCCATCGCCAACGGCGGCGAGATCGACGGCACCCGATTTTTGTCGCGGGAACTGGTTGCGGGTCTGACCGGTCGACGGAGCCTGCGGCTGGATCGAAACCTCTACGTGCCGTTGGCTTTCCACCTGGGTTACCACAGCTTGCCGATCGGGAACGTGATGCCGGGCTTCGGTCATGTCGGGCTGGGCGGTTCGCTCGGCTGGACCGACCCCGCGGACGGGGTGGCGTTCGCGTTAGTGCACAATCGGCTGCTGACACCGTTTGTGGCGACCGATCACGCCGCGTTCGTCGGACTGTATGCACTGATTCGGAAGGCTGCGGCGCAGGTCCGCGAACGCGGCTTCCGGCCGGTGACCGAGTTCGGGTCGCCGTTCGCTGAGCCCGGAGCCGTCGCCGGCTGACCCTTCGACGCGGGACGCATCGGACTACAAGGCGGAAGCGAATTTACAGTCGCCGGTAAGTGTGCAGCGCGCCGTCAGCCGGATGAGCGACGGCGCGACTGCCCTTCGAACCACCGGCGAGCGGCGCCCGTCACAATGTCGCTGCGACATCCTCCGCCGGCGCCAGCTTCTCGCAAATGCGATCCGCCAGGCCCCGAATCGTAGTGATGTCGGTGGAGCTGATCCGCACCCCGGTTTCGGTTTCGACGCGGGTGCGCAGTTCGAGGTTGCCCAGTGAATCGAGCCCGTACTCCGAAAGCGGACGGTCCACGTCGACAGTTCGACGCAGGAGAAGGCCGATCTGCTCGGACAGCAGACGCCGCAGTCGGCCGGGCCACTCCTCGCTGGGCAGCTCCATCAATTCGGCACGGAACTTGCTGCTGTCGGATCGGCCCCGCCCCATCGTCTTGAACGCTTCGGCGAACTTGCTGCGTTGCGCAAAGGCGGTCAGCCAGGGTGCTCCCATGAGCGGTGCGTAACCGCTGTAGGGGCGGTTGTAGCGCAGCAGGGTCTCGAACGCGTAGGCACCCTCGTCGGGAGCGATCGCTGCGCCGCTGCTCTCCGCCAGCTCTGTGGCACGGCCGATTTCGCCCCACGCACCCCAGGCGACCGAGGTGGCCGGAAGGCCCTGGGCGCGACGCCAGTGGGTGAAGGCATCCAACCAGCTGTTGGCCGCGGCGTAGGCGCCCTGACCCGGCGAACCAATCAGGGCCGCCGCCGAGGAGAACGAGGCGAACCAGTCCAGGGGCTGACCGGCCACCGCCTGATGCAGGTGCCACGCACCGCGCACCTTCGGTGCCCAGTCGCGCTCGATCAGCTGCTCGGTGATGTTGCCCAAGGTGGCGTCTTCGACTACTGCGGCCGCGTGCAGCACGCCACGGAGCGGAAGCCCGGTGGCCGTCGCGGTGGACACCAGCCGCTGCGCGGTGTCGGGGTCGGCGATGTCGCCGCATTCCACCACCACGTCGGAGCCGATCGCGCGGACGAGTTCTATTGTCTCGAGAGTCTTTTGGTTGGGCTGCGAACGTGAGGTGAGCACGATCCGGCCCGCACCCGCCGTGGCCATCTTCTCGGCCAGGAACAACCCCAGACCACCCAAACCACCGGTGATGATGTATGAGCCGTCCGGCCGGAAGACGCGGACCTGCTCGGGTGGCACCACCACACTGCTGCGACCGGCATGGGGCACATCGAGCACCAGCTTGCCGGTGTGCTCGGCGGCGCCCATCACCCGAATTGCGGTGGCCGCCTCGGCAAGTGGGTAGTGGGTGGCCTCCGGTATCGGCAACGTGCCGTCGGCGGTCAGCCGATAGACGGTCTCGAGCACCTCGCGGACGTCCTCAGGGTTGGTGACCGACAGCAACCCCAAGTCCAGGGCGTAGAAGGTGAGGTTGCGGCGGAACGGGAACAGGCCCATCCGAGTGTCACCGTAGATGTCGAGTTTGCCGATCTCGACGAACCGCCCACCCAACGCCATCAGCTCGATTCCGGCGCGTTGGGCCGCACCGGTGAGCGAGTTGAGCACGATGTCGACACCGTAACCGCTGGTGTCCCGGCGGATCTCGTCAGCGAACGCGATGCTGCGAGAGTCGTAGACGTGCTCGATGCCCATGTCGCGCAACAGCTGCCGGCGCTTCGGGCTGCCCGCGGTGGCATAGATCTCGGCGCCTGCGGCACGCGCCATCGCGATCGCGGCTTGCCCGACCCCGCCGGTTGCGGAGTGGATCAGCACCTTGTCGCCGGCCTTCATCCGGGCCAGGTTGTGCAGCCCGTACCAAGCCGTTGCGCTGGCGGTGGTCACCGCGGCGGCCTGCCCAGGTGTCAGCCCCTCCGGAAGCTTGGTGGCCAGGCGCGCATCGCAGGTGGCGAATGTTCGCCAGCAGCCGTTCGGCGACATGCCACCCACGAGGTCACCGACCTGGTGATCGGTCACGTCGGCTCCCACGGCGGTGACGACCCCGGTGAAATCGGTGCCCATCTGCGGCAGCCGTCCCTCGAACGAGGGGTAGCGGCCGAACGCGATCAGCACGTCGGCGAAGTTGATGCTGGACGCACTGACGGCGACCTCGATCTCCCCGGGACCCGGCGGCACGCGCTCGGCGGTCACGAATTCCATCGATTGCAGGTCACCGGGTGTGCGGATCTGCAGACGCACAGCGTCGCTCTCCTGATCGACGATCGTGGTGCGCCGCTCCTCGGCACGCAACGGAGTCGGGCACAAGCGAGCCACGTACCACTCGTCGTTGCGCCACGCGGTCTCGTCCTCGTCGGAGCCCGACACCAACTGGCGGGCCAGCTGCTCGGCATCGGTCTGCCCATTCACGTCGATATGCGTGGTGTGCAGATGCGGGTGCTCGGAGCCGATGACGCGCAACAGCCCACGCAGCCCGCCCTGCTCGAGGTTGGTGCAGTCTTCGGACAGCACCGTCTGGGCGTCGCGGGTCAGC
>NZ_JBKQOI010000335.1:0-6558 GCF_052145595.1 Mycobacterium sp.
CCCGCCATTACGGAAAAGACGACTTACCCCCTGGTACCTGGTACCCGGGGGTCGCTGTTTATCTGGGCGTTTGTTATCCGGTGCCGATTCAGAATCGCCCACCGCCACCCATGAAGCCGCCGTCGAACGTGTTCGGCGAACCGCCGAACGACGTGGGGCTCCAGCCTCCAAATCCACCCCGCCCGCCTCCGCTGAGGAGGTCGCCGATGATGATCCCGCCGAGCAGCGCACCGGTGTCGTCACCACCCCGGCGGGAGTAGGCGCGCTGTGCCGCCCGCACGTCGGCATTGGCCAGCGACTGGGCTTGAGCGGCCAGCGTCGACGCCACGTTTGCGTGGGCAATCGCCTCGGTGATGTTGGTCGATCTCTTGCCTTGCGCGGCCTGCAGATGCTGTTTGGCTTCCTCGAGCTTGGTCCGGGCGTCAGCCCCGATGCTGCCGCGGCGGGTGTCGATGTACTCGGAGACTCCGCGCACCCGCGAGTCCGCGGTAAACACGGCCTGATCGAATGAACGGGTGAGCCGCTCGGCGTTCGCGTCTTCTTCGGCCAGGGTGGCCAGCAGCCGGTCGAGGTCCGTGTCGGCCTTGGTCAGGTGAATGAACGCGATAAGCGGGTCGGCGGCGCCGCCGCCGCGGGCGGCTTCGAGGGTTTTGACCGCCGCATCGCGCGCAGCGATCAATTCCTTTGTGTGCGCCGACCTGGTGTTCTGTTTCTGCTGCAGTCGCCCGTTGGCCTGCTTGATCCCCGACGCAATGTCGGTCATAGCCGCCGGCAGCGTGGCAATGGCGTGTCTGATGTCGTCGGCCGCGGTATTCACGGCATCCAGCAGCGCTCGTGCTTGCCCGAGCGCCGACTCGGCGGCACGAAACGAATCCACCAATCCGCCCTGCTGCCCAGTCCCAGACCGGGCGGCCAGATTACGGGCCGAACCGATGTTGCGATCGGCAAAGGACAGCCGTTCCCCGGCGGTCGCGACATTTCCGGAGACCGACGTCAGCGCCGCGGCGTCGAATTCTTTTCCGAGCTCGGCAAGTCGCTGTTGTGTCGGGGCGACGCGGCCGGTGAGTTCGACGTATTGCTGGGTCAGCCCGTCGAGCAGGGACGGGGCGTTGATCACCAGATCCCGCAGCTGTTCGAACGCCTCGGTTTGTGACGCCAGTTCGCGGTTGGCGCGCCCGGCCGACATCACCACCTGGGTCAGCAGTTGGCGGCGCTCCGCATCCCTCAGCGGGGTGCCGTCTTCAAGTTGTCGACGCACTTTGAACGCCTGGGACAGAGCCGCCTTCGCGTTGTTGACCGCCTTGGTGAACGGCTCAGTGCGGCCTTCGCCGAACTCCTCGACCGCCAGCATGAGCTCGTTGGAGCTGGTGCGCACCGCGTTGTCGACGTCCACCACAATCGCCCGGGAGAGGTCGTCCAGGGTCTGCGTGCGCACGGCGGCCAAGGCGTTGGCGTCAGTTGGGTCGATGCGTCGTGCCGCGGCCAGCGCGGCGGCGCGACGCCGCCGGGCGCGACGGCGCATAACAAACAGCAGGACCACCACCGCGATGACGACGCCGGCGAGGATCAGCGCCACCAACAGCCAATTGACCGTTAATGCGCTCGGCGGCGCGTTGGACGGTGCTTCGAGTCCGCTGGCCGCGGCGACCGCCGCACCACCCCAGTCGCCCGCGCGCAGGGCGGGTTCGATTTGATTGCGCCGCAAGTTGTCTACCTGACTTTGACTGACGCCTTTCGCCGTGGGGGGCACCAGAAAGGCGTACGCGCGACCGGTCGTGCTCACGGCGAGCAGCGCGTCGTAGTCACCGAAGTCGCTGGCGAGCGCGGTGCGCTGCGCCCAGTTCACGGCACTCAGCCCGGAGAAGTTGTCGACGTAGACCACCCACAGCCGGATGTGGCGGTACGCATAGAGCTTGTCGATTGCGGCCTTCACCGACGCGCGGCCGGAGTCCGACAATGCGTTCGCGTTGTCGGTGATGTAGCCAGACAGGGCCACCGGTGGTTGCGCGCCGGCGGGCGCTGCCAGCAGCCCTGCGGCGAGGCCCACGGTGAGGATCGTCAGGATCGTGCTGAGCAAGCGAGCAGTGCGCATACGTCAATGTAGCCCGGGGGCGTAGAGCCGGGCCCATCTCGTCGTTCCCTGGCAGACTGTGCTCCGGTGACTAAGGAGGCGAACACGAATCAGCAAGACCCCTATGACGACTTCGACCGTGCGCGGCGGGTAACCGAAGCACCGAAGACCGCGGGCCTGCCGGGTACCGAAGGTCAGCACCGCACCGATTTCGCCCGCGACCGGGCGCGGGTGCTGCACAGCGCCGCACTGCGCCGGCTAGCCGACAAGACGCAGGTCGTGGGGCCCCGTGAAGGTGACACTCCACGCACCAGGCTGACGCACTCGCTGGAAGTGGCCCAGATCGGGCGGGGAATGGCGGTCGGACTGGGCTGCGACCTCGACCTCGTGGAGCTTGCCGGTCTGGCCCACGACATCGGGCATCCGCCTTACGGGCACAACGGCGAGCGCGCGCTCGATGAGTTCGCCGCCGAGCATGGCGGCTTCGAAGGCAATGCCCAGAACTTCCGGATCCTCACCAGCCTTGAGCCCAAAGTGCTTGATGCACATGGCCATAGCGCGGGACTCAACCTGACTCGCGCATCCCTGGACGCGGTCACCAAGTACCCGTGGACCCGCAGCACGTGGCTTGGAGACGGGAGAAGCAAGTTCGGGTTCTACGACGAGGACCGTGAGCCGGCGGCGTGGGTTCGCGCATGCGCGCCCGCGGATCGGGCATGCCTGGAAGCCCAGGTGATGGACTGGGCCGACGATGTCGCGTATTCGGTGCACGACGTCGAGGACGGCGTCGTGTCCCAACGCATCGACCTGCGCGTGCTCGCCGACGACGACGAGGCGGCCGCGCTGGCCAAACTGGGGGAGCGCGAATTCTCGCGGGTCAGAGCCGATGACCTCATGGCGGCCGCGTCCCGGTTGTCGGCTCTGCCTGTGGTCGCCGCGGTCGGCAAGTACGACGCCACGCTGGCAGCGTCGGTCGCGCTCAAGCGATTGACCAGTGAATTGGTGGGCAGGTTCGCCTCGGCCGCCATCGCGACCACGCGTGCGGCCGCCGGGCCCGGGCCACTGGTGCGCTACCGGGCCGACCTGCAGGTGCCCGACCTGGTGCGTGCCGAGGTCGCGTTGCTCAAAATCCTGGCGCTGCAGTTCATCATGTCCGACCCGCGGCATCTGGAAACCCAAGCCCGGCAGCGCGAACGTATCCACCGGGTGGCGCACTGGCTGCAGTCCGGGGCACCCCGAACGCTCGATCCCGTGTTCGCCGCTTCGTTCAACGCCGCGGCCGACGACCGGGCCCGGCTGCGGGTCATCGTCGATCAGATCGCCTCGTATACCGAGGGTCGGCTGGAACGAATTGACGCTCGCCAGGCGAGCGCTTAGCACTTACTTGGGCGCTGACTCGGGGTTAGGCTCCCGGCATGATCAAACTCAGCGCCGTTGCCACCCTCTTGCTGACGATTCCCGCCATGGCGGCCAGCGCATGCAGTTCGCCTCAGCATGCGAGCACCCAGCCGGGCACCACGCCCGAGGTCCAAAGCAGTGCACCCGGGTCGTCGGCGACGACCAGCCCGGCCCCCGGCGCCGGATCGCTCACCGCGCAACTGAAAGCGCCGGACGGCCGGGACGTGGCCACCGCCACTTTCGATTTCAGCAACGGCTATGCCACCGTCACTGTGAAGACCGTGGCGGCCGGCATCCTGGCGCCCGGTTTTCACGGCATGCACGTCCACGAGATCGGCAAGTGTGAGCCGAACTCGGTTGCTCCCAGCGGCGGTCCGCCGGGCAATTTCCTGTCCGCGGGCGGTCACTACCAGGCGCCCGGACATACCGGAAAGCCCGAAAGCGGCGACCTGACGTCGTTGGAGGTGCGCTCAGACGGCTCCGCTTACGTGGTGACCACCACCGATGCGTTCACCAGGGACGACCTACTGGCAGGGAACAAGACCGCGTTGATGCTGCACGGCGCCGAAGGCGGCGACATGGCGATGTCCATGGAGCGGGTCGCGTGCGGCGTCATCGTCCCGGCTAGCTGAACGGGCCGGCGCTTTAGACTGGGCCGATGGCTGGCCGGATCCCCGATCGTGACGTCGCGGCCATCCGCGAACGGGTCCGCATCGAGGACGTCGTTGGCGACTACGTGCAACTGCGCCGCGCCGGCGCCGATTCGCTCAAGGGCCTATGCCCGTTCCACAACGAGAAGTCACCGTCGTTCCACGTCCGCCCCAACCACGGCCACTTCCACTGCTTCGGCTGCGGCGAGGGCGGCGACGTGTACGCGTTCGTCCAGAAAATCGAACACGTCAGCTTCGTGGAGGCGGTTGAACTGCTCGCCGACCGGGTCGGCCACACGATCAGTTACACCGGCCCGGCCACCAGCGTGCAGCGCGATCGCGGTAGTCGCAGCAGGCTCATCGCCGCCAACGCGGCCGCGGCCGAGTTCTATACTGCGGCGCTGGAATCCGACGAGGCGGCAGCGGCCCGCCAGTATCTGACCGAGCGGAACTTCGACGCACAGGCGGCCCGCCATTTCGGCTGCGGGTTTGCACCGTCTGGCTGGGAGTCACTGACAAAACATCTGCTGCGCAAGGGTTTCGAATTCAAAGAGCTGGAAGCGGCCGGCCTGTCCCGGGAGGGGCGCCGCGGCCCGATGGACCGGTTTCACCGGCGGCTGTTGTGGCCCATCCGCACGTCGGCCGGTGAAGTGATCGGGTTCGGGGCCCGGCGGCTGTTCGACGACGACCCGATGGAAGCCAAGTACATCAACACGCCCGAGACGCTGCTGTACAAGAAGTCGTCGGTGATGTTCGGCATCGACTTGGCCAAACGCGACATCGCGAAAGCGCACCAGGCCGTCGTCGTCGAGGGCTACACCGACGTGATGGCGATGCATCTGGCTGGAGTCACCACCGCGGTCGCGTCGTGCGGCACCGCGTTCGGCGACGAGCACCTGGCCATGCTGCGCAGGCTGATGATGGACGACAGCTTTTTTCGCGGCGAACTGATCTACGTGTTCGACGGCGACGCGGCCGGCCGCGCCGCCGCGGTCAAGGCCTTCGACGGCGAGCAGAACCTGGCGGGGCAGTCCTTCGTTGCCGTCGCCCCGGACGGCATGGATCCCTGCGACCTGCGCCTGAAGGCGGGCGACGGCGCTCTGCGCGACCTGGTGGCCCGGCGAACCCCGTTGTTCGAGTTCGCGATTCGCACCGCGCTTGGCGAGATGGACCTGGACAGCGCCGAGGGCAGGGTCGCCGCGCTGCGCCGCTGCGTACCCATGGTGGGTCAGATCAAAGATCCGACGCTGCGCGACGAGTACGCGCGCCAGCTCGCCGGCTGGGTCGGCTGGGATGATGTCGCGCAGGTCATCGACCGGGTGCGGAGCGAGGCCAAGAAGTCCAAGTCCCCGGCTCGGGGCGTCCGGGTTTCCGGTTCCTTCCGCGGGGGCGGGCAGCCTTCTGCCGACGCCGTCCCGGCAGAGCCCGCCACCACTCGTCCCGACCCGCGTGAGCCAACGCTGTGGCCACAGCGCGAGGCGCTCAAGTCGGCGTTGCAGTATCCGGCGCTGGCCGGCCCGGTGTTCGACTCGCTCACCGTTGAGAGCTTCACGCACCCCGGGTACGCAGCCGTGCGCGCGGCCATCGAGGCGGCCGGTGGTACGTCCACCGGCGTGACCGGGGCGGAATGGATCGAAGCGGTGCGCCGGCAGACCACGTCGGCACTCACCGCGGGCCTGATCAGCGAGCTCGGGGTGGAGGCCATCAAGGTCGACGACGAGAAGCTGCCGCGCTTCATCGCCGGGGTGCTGGCTCGCCTGCAGGAAGTCTGGATGGGCAGGCAGATCGCCGAGGTGAAGTCCAAATTGCAGCGCATGTCGCCGATCGAGCAGGGCGACGAGTATCACGCGCTATTCGGCGACCTGGTCGCCATGGAGGCCTACCGGCGCAGCCTGTTGGAGCAGGCTAGCGGCGACGATCTGACGGTGTGAAGACAGCATCGTCAGCCGGCCGCTCGACATCGCGCTTTACCACGGCCGTCTGTTCGTCGATCTCGGCCACGGTGACAAAGCCGGTGTCGGGTGAGATCCGGCTCGCGATCTTGCGGCGTCCCCCTTCGATCACCGATTTGGCCATGGGACTGCTGGTCAGCGCGCGATAGGTCCCGACGATCTGCTCGTATCTGCGACGTCCGGCTTTCGAGCCCAGCACGTAACCCAGTCCAAGCACCACGACATACCCGATCAAAGCGTTCCTCCCGACGATTGATGGCTCCATCCTGCCTCACCCGCCCGGGTCCGCGCGCGGTCGATCCCTCTAGCTGCGGGGCGGTGCGTTTGTCCCTCTAGTTGGGTGCGGTTATTCCAGTACGCTAGAGTCGTCCCGCGATCGGGTTAATCCCCTGTAGCTCAATTGGCAGAGCATTCGGCTGTTAACCGAAGGGTTGGAGGTTCGAGTCCTCCCGGGGGAGCAAGCGTTAGCGCAGGCCACCGCTTCTCC
>NZ_JBKQOI010000336.1:0-9526 GCF_052145595.1 Mycobacterium sp.
GACAGACGCCGCACTGGCCGCCGATCTCGCCGCCGACGCCGGGGAGTTGTTGCTGAAGGTGCGCGACGAGATCGGTTTCGGTCATCCCTGGGCGCTCGGCGACGCGGGTGACAGCCTGGCGAACGACCTACTGCTGCGCCGGCTGCGGGCCGAGCGGCCCGGTGACGCGGTGCTCAGTGAGGAAGCCTACGACGATCATTCCCGCCTGAAGCATGACCGGGTGTGGATCATCGACCCGCTTGATGGCACCCGCGAATTCTCCACGCCCGGCCGCGACGACTGGGCCGTACACATCGCGCTGTGGCAGCGCCCCACCGACGGCCAGCGCGAGATCACCGACGCCGCGGTGGCATTGCCCGCCCGCGGGAACACCGTGTACCGCAGCGATACCGTGACCGATGGCGCCGCGCGCGTTGGCGTTCCCGCGACCATTCGGATAGCCGTCAGCGCTACCCGGCCACCCGCGGTCCTGCACCGTATGCGCCAGACGCTGCCCATTCAGCCCGTAGCGATCGGCTCGGCGGGCGCGAAGGCGATGGCCGTCATCGACGGCCACGTCGATGCCTACGTGCATGCAGGAGGCCAGTGGGAATGGGATTCGGCGGCGCCGGCCGGGGTGTTGATGGCAGCCGGCATGCACGCATCGAGACTCGACGGTTCGCCGCTGCGCTACAACCAACTCGACCCGTACCTGCCCGACTTCGTCATGTGCCGCGCCGAGCTGGCGCCGATCCTGCTCGGCGCCATCCGGCAGGAATTTCGCTGACCTCGCGCGCGTTTAGAGTCGACGATATGCAGGCGTGGTCTTCCGCACAGGTTCCCGTGTTGCCGGGACGCGGCCCGGAATTGCGGCTGTACGACACCTCCGACCGGCAGGTGCGCCCCGTCGCGGCCGGTAAACGGGCCACGATGTACGTCTGCGGGATCACGCCCTACGACGCGACCCATCTGGGTCACGCGGCCACTTATCTGACATTCGACCTCGTTTACCGCCAATGGCTGGACCTCGGTCACGACGTGCACTATGTGCAGAACGTCACCGACATCGACGATCCGCTGCTGGAGCGCGCCGATCGGGACGGCGTCGACTGGCGCGAGCTGGGCGAGCGCGAGGTCGCTCTTTTCCGCGAGGACATGGCGGCGCTGCGGGTACTGCCGCCGCGCGAGTACGTCGGGGCGACCGAGGCGATTGCCGAAGTGGTCGAGCTCGTCGAGAAAATGCTCGCGTCGGGGGCGGCGTACGTCGTCGACCCGGAAATAGGGGAATACCCGGACGTCTACTACCGGGCCGACGCGACGCTGCAGTTCGGCTACGAGTCCGGCTATGACCGAGACACCATGCTGCGGCTCTTCGCGGAGCGCGGCGGCGACCCGGACCGGCCCGGCAAGACCGACGAACTCGACGCCCTGCTGTGGCGGGCCGCGCGGCCCGGGGAGCCCAGTTGGCCGTCACCGTTCGGTGCCGGCCGGCCCGGCTGGCACGTCGAGTGCGCGGCCATCGCGCTGAGCCGCATTGGCAGCGGCCTCGACATTCAGGGCGGGGGCAGCGACCTGATCTTCCCGCATCACGAATTCACCGCCGCGCATGCCGAATGCGTCCGCGGCGAGCGGCGATTCGCCCGGCACTACGTGCACGCCGGGATGATCGGCTGGGACGGGCACAAGATGTCCAAGAGCCGCGGCAACCTGGTGCTGGTATCGACGTTGCGCGCGCAAGGTGTTGAGTCGTCGGCCGTCCGGCTGGGTCTGCTGGCCGGGCACTACCGCGCGGACCGGTTTTGGAGCCGGCAAGTGCTCGACGAGGCGACTGCCCGGCTGCAGCGCTGGCGCACCGCGACCGCGCTGCCCGCGGGCCCGGACGCCACCGACGTCATAGCCCGGGTGCGCCAATATTTGGCCGACGATCTCAACACTCCGAAAGCCCTTGCTGCACTTGATGGTTGGGCCACCGACGCGCTCGAGTACGGTGGCCACGACGCCGGGGCCCCGACGCTGGTGGCCACCGTGATCGACGCGCTGCTCGGGGTGGACCTGTAAGAACCGCGGCGGTAGGTTTCGCCGATGACATCGCTGCAGGGCAAGGTTGTTTTCATCTCTGGTGGTGCTCGCGGGATCGGGGCTGAGCTCGCCCGTCGGCTGCGCAACAAGGGCGCCAAAATGGTGCTGATCGATCTCGATAAAGGCGAACTTCCCGTCCTCCGGCACACTGCTGAGCTGTTGCCCCGAATGGACGCCAGCCGCCGCGCTCGGGCGCTCGACCAGTGCCTACAACCAGGCCTTGGAGAAGCCGTAGCAGCGGTTACCGCGATGTTGATGGTGGGGTGTCCGTCGCCCGCATCCGACAGTCGGACGTCGCCGTGAGGATCGTCTGGGCGGCAGTGCCGAAATGGAATTGCGCGCCGGAGCCGGAGATAGCAAGGTCTTTGTTGCCCGGTCGGTCGACGAAAACCTCGGCAGTGGTGGCACCGAAGCGGGCGGCGCCGTCCTTGACGATCTGAAGTGCCTGCGGCCACACGTCATCGGGGATCGCGCGGTCGAATACGATGCGCTCGAAGACTCGTACCGCGCGGGTCCACACGTAATCTCCCCCGCAATGCTCCCAGCTGTTTTCGTCGACGGTCCATTTCATCCCGGGCACCAGCGCGGCAATCTTGTCGGCCATCTGGTTCATCGCGGTCACGTAGTCGGCTTGGGCGGCCTCAAAGGACGGTTTCGATCGCAGCCCATTCTCCAGCTCGGCCACCCGCTGCGGCCCCGGATTGCCGGGCGCCCCGGAATCGGTTGTACCGCAACCAGATACCGACATGCACACCACCACCAATCCCAAAACTCCCGCAATGACCCGTATCATCATCCCCCCGGATGGGGTTGTGGATTGGTCAACGTCGGCGCCATTACCAACTGCTTACCACCGTCGGGCATATCGGCGATGCCCGCGGCGACCACCGCCAGGTTGTAGCCGGACATCCGCAGCACCTGCTCGCCGCCCGGGCCGGTCACAGCGCGCGGGTAGTCTGCGTGGCTCGACACGCCGGCCCGCGCGACACCATCGGGACTGGTGCCGCCTTCGGCCGAAAGCTCCGGCAGCATCCCGTCATACGGGTCGACACCCCAGCCGTGCAACGGGGCGAGTGCCCCCAACTCGGGGATCCAGTCGCTGCGTCCACGCATCACATAAGCGTGCCCGTTGGCCAGACCGAGCTGGTCGGGATTGGCGAGTTCCAGCCCGGGCGAGCCGTAAAACACCGCGTCGTTGACCGGGTGCAGACCCTGGGCGTTGAGCTGCTGCAGCGCCAGCGACGCCGTCAGCGAGCCGTAGGAGTGTCCGAACAGGCTGATATGCGCGGTCGGGTTGTCGGCTCGCACCTGCTGCAGGTACGACGACAGGCTCGCGGCGCCGGCGCGGGCCCGGTCGTCGCTCATCGTGCGCCACAGGTCGCGAGGACTGGTCGTGTTGAGCGGGTTCGCCGGCGGGTCGTAGCCCATGAACGCGATGGTGGCCACGGAACCCGGCCGGCCAAGCCGCCTGAGTTCGTCATGCGCGGTCGTCTGGAGATTGCGCGCTTCGCTGACTATGCCGGGCAAGGAATCTTTGGTGGTCGAACCGAGACCCGGAACGGTGACCGCGATATCGGCGGCCGTGTCGGGGTTGCCCACCGCCACCACCGCACCGACCTTTTGGTTCGGGTCGGTGGGGATACTCAGCTGGGTCAGATAGGTCTCTGGCGCCTCGCCCAGCGCCTTGTCGACGGAGTCGAGTTCCGCCAGCCGGCTTTGGGCCGCGCCCAATTGGCCGTTGAGGTCTTGGAGTCGGCTCTGGTCGCCCCGCGCTTTCGCCTGGTCGGCTTGCGCCTGCAAGTCACGGACTCGGGCTTGAAGTTGGGTGCGCTGCTCACGCAGCCGTTCTTCGTTTGCGTCACTTTCGCGCTGTGTCGGGGTCAATCCCTGGGGGCCGACCGGTGAACCGGCGCCGGCCGGGATCGGCGTGTCACCGTCGGCCATGTTGATCGCCAACGCCAGTTCCTCGTCGACGGCGTTGGCCTCGACCAGGATCGCATCCAGCCTGGGCTGCAGCTGCTCTCCGGCGATGAAGGCCTCGATCGGCGGGCCGTTGAACGTTGAACTGGGGACGACCCTGTTCGCGAGTGAGTCGATCGTCATGTCCAGCTCGGTGGCGTCGGCCCGCAACTGGCGCAGCTGAGCCTGCACGTTGTCGATACCGTCGGCCGCTTTGTCGGCCGCGCGCGCCACCGCCAGTGACTCATTGCCGTGGGCATCGAGGTCTTGGCGGATCGAGGCATTGGTGTGCTTTCTGGCCGCGGCGGTGGCGCCTTCCCAATCGTCGAACACGGCGAGCCTCCCGAGCTGGCGTGACACCTCCAAGGTGGCCTGCCCGCGTGCGTTCGCGGCAAGGAACACCGCCCGCACCGCGCCGGAACTCCACCGATCAATATCGGCCACCGTCAACGTCACCGATCATTCCCGCCCCGCACCTGCCACGCCGTCGGCGCCGTCGGCGCCTTCTGCACTGAAGCCGACCGCCCGCAGCCTATCGGCGTTGTCACGCTCCGCCGCCGTGAACTTGATGTGGTCGTTCTGCAGGTCCAGCGCGTGACCGCCAACCCTGGCCACCAGCCTCCGCGACGTCTCCAACCAGGCCGCCATCCTGGCGTTGAGCGCCGCAGCGGAAGCCCCCACCCACCCGGACTGTGCGCCCTCGATCCGGTTGTCCGACGACAAATGTGCGCTCGCCAGGTCCTCGCCCTGCCCGCTGACGTGCTCCGCCGAGCCGGCCAAGGCCTCCGGATCGACCCGAAACTCACCCCCAGCCGCCATCGCGTCCGCCTCTTTTCCAGGAACTACACATCATTCGATAGCAGCATTGAGGACCGGCCGCAAGCCACGGAGGGTCGTTTGCTAGCGCCCGAAACCGGGCCGCCGACGGCGCAGATAACGTTCGAACTCGGCGGCCAGCGCGTCGCCATCGATCTTGCCGAGGGTCTCGTTCATGTCGACCTCGGCGTCGCCGCGCTGCTCCAGCGACACCACGTACTCGGCCAGGTCCTCGTCTTCGGCGGTCATCTCGGTGACCGCCTGCTCCCACTCCTCGGCTTGGGCCGGCAGGTCAGCCAGCGGGACCTCGATGTCGAGCACGTCTTCGACGCGGCGCAGCAGCGCCACCGTCGCCTTGGGGTTGGGCGGGTTGGACACGTAGTGTGGCACCGCCGCCCAGAACGTCACGGCCGGGATGCCGGCGGCCACGCAGGCGTCCTGGAACACTCCGGCGATCCCGGTCGGGCCCTCGTAGCGGGTTTCCTCGAGGCCGAAGCGCTTCGCGGACTCGGGGGAGTAGGCCGCGCCCGAGACCGGCACCGGCCGGGTGTGCGGGGTGTCGGCCAGTAGGGCGCCGAGGATCACGACCGTGTCGACGTTGAGCTTGTCGGCAATGGCGACCAACTCGGCACAAAACGTGCGCCAACGCATATTGGGCTCCACCCCGTGCATCAACACGACGTCGCGGTCGCTGCCCGGCGGGCGACAGTGCGAGATCCGCATCGCCGGCCACACCAGCTCGCGGGTAACCCCGTCGACCTGCCGAATGACCGGGCGATTCACCTGGTAGTCGTAATACGCCTCGTCGTCGATCTCCACGATCGGGTCGGCTTCCCAGATGGCGTCGAGGTGCTCGAGCGCGTCGCTGGCCGCGTCCCCGGCATCGTTCCATCCCTCAAACGCCGCCACGACGATGGTGTTGTGCAATTCGGGCAGCGCGGGGCTAGCCATCCGGCCCACCATCCCACAAAGTCACAGAATCAGCGTAAGGCCTACCCCGGGCTGCCTGCGCGGATGTCGGCGCTGAAGCAAGGTGGCTGTCAGAAGAACTGTCAACGATGCCGGACATTTGCATAGGCCGACTATCCTTGTCGGGGTGACAGCCGCTAACGAACACCGCTACGACACCGACCTCCTGGAGACTTTGGCGCAGCGTGTGGTGGTCGGGGACGGCGCGATGGGCACGCAGTTGCAGGCCGCAGACCTCACGCTGGACGATTTCCGCGGCCTGGAGGGCTGCAACGAGATCCTCAACGAGACGCGTCCCGACGTGCTGGAAACCATCCATCGCGCCTACTTCGAGGCCGGCGCGGACGCCGTGGAGACCAACACGTTCGGCTGCAACCTGTCCAACTTGGGCGACTACGACATCGCCGACCGGATCAGGGACCTCTCGCAGCGGGGCACCGCGATCGCGCGCCGGGTCGCCGACGAGCTGACCACCCCTGACCGCAAGCGCTACGTGCTGGGGTCGATGGGCCCGGGCACCAAGCTGCCGACCCTCGGCCACACCGAGTACCACCTCATTCGCGACGCTTATGCGGAGGCTGCGCTCGGGATGTTGGAAGGCGGCGCCGACGCCATCCTGGTGGAGACTTGCCAGGACCTGCTGCAGCTGAAGGCCGCGGTGCTGGGGTCGCGGCGCGCGATGGCTCAGGCAGGTCGGCGCATTCCGGTGTTTGCCCATGTCACCGTGGAGACCACCGGCACGATGCTGCTGGGCAGCGAGATCGGCGCGGCGCTGACGGCCGTCGAGCCGCTCGGCGTGGACATGATCGGTTTGAACTGTGCGACGGGTCCCGCCGAAATGAGCGAGCACCTGCGGTACCTGTCCAGGCATGCCCGCATCCCGGTGTCGGTGATGCCCAACGCGGGCCTGCCGGTGCTGGGCGCGAGGGGCGCCGAATATCCGCTGCAGCCCGACGAATTGGCCGACGCGCTGTCCGGTTTCATCGCCGAGTTCGGGCTCTCGCTGGTCGGCGGCTGCTGCGGCACCACCCCGGACCACATCCGGGAAGTCGCCGCCGTCGTGGCCGGGTACAACGACGGGACCGCGCGGCGCGGCGAGCGCCACGTGACCTACGAACCCGGGGTGTCGTCGCTGTACAGCGCCGTTCCGTTCGCGCAGGACGCCTCGGTTCTGGTGATCGGGGAGCGGACCAACGCCAACGGGTCCAAGGCTTTCCGTGAGGCGATGATCGCCGAGGACTATCAGAAGTGTCTGGACATAGCCAAGGATCAGACCCGCGACGGCGCGCACCTGCTGGACTTGTGTGTGGACTACGTGGGCCGCGACGGCGTGGCCGACATGACGGCGCTGGCCAGCCGGCTGGCGACGGCGTCGACGTTGCCCATCATGCTGGACTCCACCGAAACCCCGGTGCTGCAGGCGGGTTTGGAACACCTGGGCGGCCGCTGCGCCATCAACTCGGTCAACTACGAGGACGGCGACGGCCCGGAGTCGCGCTTCGCCAAAACCATGGGGTTGGTCGCCGAGCACGGCGCCTCGGTGGTCGCGCTGACTATCGACGAAGAGGGCCAGGCCCGCACCGCCGAAAAGAAGCTCGAGATCGCCGAGCGGCTGATCAACGACATCACCGGCAACTGGGGAGTCGACGAATCCTCGATCCTCATCGACTGTTTGACCTTCACCACCGCCACCGGCCAGGAAGAGTCGCGCAAGGACGGCATCGAGACCATCGAGGCCATTCGTGAGCTGAAGAGGCGGCACCCCGACGTGCAGACCACGCTCGGGTTGTCCAACATCTCGTTCGGCCTCAATCCCGCTGCGCGCCAGGTGCTCAACTCGGTGTTCCTGCACGAGTGCCAGGAAGCCGGTCTGGATTCGGCGATCGTGCACGCGTCGAAGATCCTGCCGATCAACCGGATTCCGGAAGAGCAGCGCGAGGTCGCGTTCGATCTGGTCTATGACCGTCGCCGCGAGGGGTACGACCCCCTGCAGGAGCTGATGCGGTTGTTCGAGGGCGTGTCGGCGGCGTCGTCGAAGGAATCCCGCGCGGCCGAGCTGGCCAAGCTGCCGTTGTTCGAGCGGCTGGCGCAGCGCATCGTCGACGGCGAGCGCAACGGCCTGGAGGCCGACCTCGACGAGGCGATGACCGAAAAGCCGCCGCTGGCGATCATCAACGAGAACCTGCTGGCCGGTATGAAGACGGTCGGCGAGCTGTTCGGCTCCGGCCAGATGCAGCTGCCGTTCGTGCTGCAGTCGGCCGAGGTGATGAAGACCGCAGTGGCTTACCTGGAACCGCATATGGAGAAGTCCGACGATGACTCGGGGAAGGGGCGGATCGTGCTGGCCACCGTCAAGGGGGACGTGCACGACATCGGTAAGAACCTGGTCGACATCATCCTGAGCAACAACGGCTACGAGGTGGTCAACCTGGGCATCAAGCAGCCCATCGCCAACATTCTGGAAGTGGCCGAGGACAAGAGCGCCGACGTGGTCGGAATGTCGGGCCTGCTGGTGAAGTCCACCGTGGTGATGAAGGAAAACCTCGAGGAGATGAACACCCGGGGGGTGGCCGAGAAGTTCCCGGTGTTGCTCGGCGGTGCGGCGTTGACCCGTAGCTACGTGGAGAACGACCTGGCCGAAATCTACGAGGGCGCAGTGCATTACGCGCGAGACGCTTTCGAGGGCCTGAAGTTGATGGACACCATCATGAGCGCCAAGCGGGGCGAGGCGCCCGACACCGACAGCCCGGAGGCGGTCGCGGCTCGCGAAAAGGAGGCCGAGCGCAAGGCCCGCCACGAGCGGTCCAAGCGCATCGCGGCGCAGCGCAAGGAGGCCGAGGAGCCGGTCGAGGTGCCCGCACGCTCCGATGTCGCGGCCGACGTCGAGGTGCCCGTTCCGCCGTTCTGGGGTTCCCGGGTCGTCAAGGGCCTGGCGGTGGCCGACTACACCGGCCTGCTCGACGAGCGCGCATTGTTCTTGGGCCAGTGGGGATTACGCGGTGTGCGAGACGGCCACGGGCCGGCGTACGAGGATTTGGTGGAGACCGAGGGCCGGCCACGGCTGCGGTACTGGCTGGACCGGTTGTCCACCGACGGCGTCCTGGCGCACGCCGCCGTGGTGTACGGCTACTTCCCGGCGGTGTCCGAGGGCGACGACGTCGTGGTGCTCACTGAGCCCGAACCGGACGCCGAGGAGCGGTACCGGTTCACCTTCCCGCGCCAGCAGCGCGGCCGGTTCTTGTGCATCGCCGACTTCATCCGGTCCCGGGATCTTGCCCGCGAGCGCGGCCAGGTTGACGTGCTGCCGTTCCAGCTGGTCACGATGGGCCAGCCGATCGCGGACTTCGCCAACGAACTGTTCGCGTCGAACTCCTACCGCGATTACCTCGAAGTGCACGGCATCGGCGTGCAGCTCACCGAGGCGCTGGCCGAGTACTGGCACCGTCGCATCCGGGAGGAGCTCAAGTTCTCCGGGGACCGGGCGGTGTCCGCTGAGGATCCCGAGGCGGTCGAAGACTATTTCAAGCTCGGCTACCGGGGCGCCCGCTTCGCGTTCGGTTACGGGGCATGCCCCGACCTGGAGGACCGGGCGAAAATGATGGCGCTGCTGGAGCCCGAACGCATCGGCGTGACGTTGTCTGAGGAGCTACAGCTGCACCCCGAGCAGTCGACGGACGCGTTTGTCCTGCACCACCCCGAGGCCAAGTACTTCAACGTGTGATGC
>NZ_JBKQOI010000337.1:0-31049 GCF_052145595.1 Mycobacterium sp.
GGAAACGGAGCGCGGATCTGACCGCTAGCCCCTAGCGGCCGGCACAGCGCCGAACGCAGCAAGGCATGCGGCGTGACCAGCTGCCTAGGTAGTTACTAACTGGAAGCATTCGAGTTCCACCGAGGCGAGCAGTGTAGCTCGGTCCCGGCACCATTGGGAACCGGATGCGGCGCTCAGCGCCGAAGTTTGCCGTAGGTGCGGCCGTCAGATCGACGCCGCCGGTAACGATGTCCCCGTGATGCACGCATGCGGGCACGACTGTGCCGTTCATCGGTTTCCGATGTGAATTGTCGGTATTCCGCCAGAGCCTTGTCTGCCAGATCGGCATCCGGTATCCGAAGAACTTGTGATCCTCGCTGTCGTAAACCAGTGGGCCACGAAGGCAACAGACGAAGAACCATTAGCCCGACGACAAGCCCTTGAGGCACGTCAATGCCGGGCTTCACTAGATGCCTGGGTAAATCACTACATGGAGACACCCAGGCACACAGAAAGAAGGACGCCAGCACCACGGCCGGAAACGTTGTAGGTGGCGGCGCGCGCCTGTGGCGTGGCCTGGCCGGGTTCACCTCTTGCTGGCGGTGATGCGGAATCCGGTGACGAAGTCGGGCTCGATGACAAGAACAGTGTCTGCGCGATTCACCCACGGATGCAGCAGTCGTTCATAGCGCGAGACCTGGCCAGGATCGTTGACACGGTGCGCCCAGCCGGTAGCGACAACGCTCCAACCGGACTGGCTCTGAGAGTCGAAATCGTCTGCTTCGTAGGCGACCACCACACCAGAGTCGGCGGAGGTGACGACAGTGGAGATTGCTGTGGTCAGTCGGGTGCGGATGATGATTCGGCCTTCGTCGATCAGATGGTTAACCGGGCGGATGGCCGGCAGTGCGTTCAGGGTGAATACCACCCGGCCATAGTCAACGCTGGCTAACAGCCGCATTGCCTCGGCGTGACTCAACTTCTGCCTGTGATTGGCGGGTTGCGCTAGGCCAAGACCGCCGTCATAGTTCCGATCAAGCACATCATCCCTGCGCTCTCCGTGGCCTTACGCTTCACGCGTTCGCGACGCATTTTCTGCCACCTAACACTTGCTGAGCACCGCGGATGAACGTAGTGCCAAAGGCCCCTACATCGGGTGACAACAGGCACCGATAGCGGACGGCGTCGTCGATTGGCGACCGGAATCGTCGGTCCTCCGACATAGTGAAGTGCCACCGGCGGCTGGTCGGGTGAAGCTGGGGAGTACGCACACGAGTGGCAACTGCGACCGAGGGGTACATCGAGAACGTGGGGAACCTGAAAAAACGCTCCCCCCGAAATCGGGGTGAACCGGGCCGCGCTGATCCGGTGGAAACCTGCGGGGGCTTACCGGGGCCGGGATGAGTGCGCGGGAAACCGGGATCGAGCGCGGGGCGACGCCAGCAAACTTTAACCTGCGACCATGAGAGATGGCGGGCAACTCGCCCCGCCTACCACCCGACACAGGCGTCTTCACCTTCGCCAACCGCTGACCTACAAGAGCGGGTAACCGCCGAATTCGTTTGAAATTTCCATAAATCCCAATGCGTAAAGCAGCAGGGCGGGATACACGAAGGGCGCTAATAAAGCGTCTTCGTAGGGCCCCGGAGTGAGTAACGAGGTCGGATTGGCGAGCGCAGTGCTGACAACCCTCTCCTCTAAGGGGATCGTGAACTGCAAATCCGCGGCGATGAAGGCCTCGATGGCAGCATACGTGACCGCAGCCGCGTTCAAGGTTTGCACAAACTGCTCCTCAAACGCCGCCACCTGGGCCGCCATCGCCTGATAGTCCTGGCCGAATTGGGAGAACAGTTGCGCGATACTTGCCGACACCTCATCGGCGGCGGCGGGCAGCACCGCGACGGTCGGGGCGGCCGCTACCATGTGCGCCGCGCTGAGGTTCGAGCCAATGGTTGCCACATCTGTTGCCGCCGCCGTCATCATCTCCGGCGCCGCGATCACATACGACATCTCTGTGTCCTCCCACCCGCTCGGTAGAGAAACCATCGGCCAGGCAAAAGTATCGCGCGAACTTGTCAGGTCTGCCGCGAGTAGTCACCTACTCCATTAACGGGTTTTCTCCGGGGCGCCGTCGGGAGAGTGGGTGTCGGCGGCGCCCCGATCAACTATTCAGCCGCGGATTAGGGCGATCCGGTTGCAAAGCAGGTGGTTCTGTGCAAGACCCGGTATCGGTTGCCCCTAAAAGCGATACGATTTGCTTCTTCATGTAGACCGATGCTGGCCAGGCGATTTGGGTCGCGATGACG
This sequence comes from Mycobacterium sp., assembly GCF_052145595.1. Classification (GTDB taxonomy): domain Bacteria; phylum Actinomycetota; class Actinomycetes; order Mycobacteriales; family Mycobacteriaceae; genus Mycobacterium. The sequence goes on from NZ_JBKQOI010000337.1 coordinate 2,286, forward strand.
CATCGGTCATGACGTGGTGGGAGGTGTCCCATGTCGTTTGTGATCGCGGCGCCGGAGTTCGTGTCGGCGGCGGCAACGGATCTGGCGAATATCGGGTCGACAATCAACACGGCCAACGCGGCCGCGGCGGCCCCCGACGACGGGGGTGCTGGCCGCGGCTGAGGATGAGGTGTCGGCGGCCATTGCGGCGGTGTTCTCCGCCCACGGTGAGGGCTTTCAGGCACTCGGTGCGCAGGCGGCTGCGTTTCATGAGCAGTTTGTGCAGGCGTTGACCGCGGGTGCGGGATCCTATGTCAGCGCGGAGGCCGCCAATGTTGCGGCGTTTACGGCCAATCCGGCGCAGACGGTACAGCAGGATCTGCTCAGCCTGGTCAATGGGCCCTTCCTGGCGCTGACCGGGCGGCCACTGATCGGCAACGGCGCCAACGGGGCGCCGGGCACCGGGGCAAACGGCGGGGCCGGCGGGTGGCTGTTCGGCAACGGCGGGGCCGGCGGGTCCGGCGCAAGCTCAACGACCGTGGCCGGTGGCAACGGCGGCAACGGCGGGGCCGCCGGGCTGTTCGGTGTCGGCGGTGCTGGCGGAACTGGCGGGTACGGCGGCACCACCGGAGGCAACGGCGGGCAGGGTGGGGCCGGCGGTCTAATGTATGGCCACGGCGGTCTCGGCGGCGCTGGCGGCGCCGGCAACAACGACATCGGCGGGGCCGGCGGGGCCGGCGGCAACGCCGGCTTGTTGTCCTTCTCCGCCGGCGGGGTCGGCGGTGCCGGCGGTGAGGGCTTCGAGACCACAGGCGGGGGCGGCGGGGCCGGCGGCAACGCTGGCCTGCTGTTCGGTACCGGCGGGGCCGGCGGCGCAGGCGGCGTTGGCGATGTCGGCAACGGCGGGGCAGGCGGGACCGGCGGCAAGGCCGGCATGCTGTTCGGTACCGGCGGGGCCGGCGGCTCCGGCGGGTTCAGTCTCAACTTGGCCACCGGCGGGGCCGGCGGGGCAGGCGGCAACGCCGGCCTACTCGTTGGCAACGGCGGTGACGGCGGCTCCGGCGGGCTCGGCGGCGTCACTAGTAGCGGCGGTAACGGCGGTCAAGGCGGCGCGGCTGGGCTGATCAGCGGCAACGGCGGTGGCGGCGGCTCCGGCGGAGACGCCCCTGGTACCGGCGGCAACGGCGGTCACGGCGGCAATGGCGGGCTGATCACCGGCAACGGCGGGAACGGCGGCAACGCCGGGCTTGGTACGCCGGAGGGCACCGCGGGTACCGGGGGAACCGGCAGCCTGCTCCTCCTCGGCGCACCCGGGAATAACGGGATGACATAGCCCGCGGCGTCGATGGGGGTGGCGCCTATCACCGATCGGTGATGATGATCGCCAGTTGAGCCCCGATGATCCAGGTCTTGTTGTTCTCATCGAGGTTGTGGGCCACGCGTACCGGCAGTGGTGTGTTGGTGTTGTCCATGGCCACTCCCAACGTTTGAAGTGTTCTTCGACAAGTCGCTACCAAGATGGGGCGATGATCTTCTGCCGTGTCGGCAGGCGGGTGATTCGTCTACTTCCCCGTTAGTGTTCCGCTTGCAGCGAGCGCCCGGCCCGACGGGGCGTTTCCCCCGGAGAACGGCCCAACCGATCACACCGGCCCGGCCGCGTTCACGGCCCTACGGCAAGCACCGCGGCCGTTCCACGTGTGCCACACTTTGCCAATGTGCGTCTTGCGCATCGAACACCGGCTCGCCGACCTCGACACGTGGCTGCAGGACTTCGCCAACCGCGCGCCCGCACGGGAGCAGGCTGGCGTCACCGCGGTACAGGTTTTTCAATCCAAGGACGATCCGCACTACATCGTGGAAAATCTCTTCTTCGACACAGACGATGCCGCCAACAATTTCCGGACGTTCCTGCGCGAGCAGGTGTGGTCATCGGCGTCGTGGCTGGCAAGCGATCCGAGAGCGGTCATCTTTCATGAGCTGAAAAACGCTGAGGTTACCGCCGTTGCGGTGTCGCGGTCGACGGCTGCGCGTATCGAGCGGACGCCGTGGCGCATCGAACATCGATCCGGATCCATGTACGAACTATGGAATGACAGCGCCACCCCAAAGTTCTATGTGGAGATAACGGGCGAGGGTGTGCGATACGCGAGGACCACGCCACGGATTGACGGCCACAGCTCGACGAGTTTCCAGGGACTGGACGCCATGGATGCCGGTACCCAGGTCGACGTTACCTGGCACCGACGACAAGATCAGTCGGACAAGCCTCGTCGCTGGACCGGGAAAACGCCCGCCTAAGCCATGAACCCCACCCGGTTGGCTGGGTCGGTGAGAACGGTGGCTGCTCAAAAACGGTCTTCGATGATCCGGTGTCATTTTCGGCCAACCTATACGGGAAAAATTTGCATTGGGGGGCGGAGTGTGCCCAAAATATGCCCACGCAGCTGCGGGTGGTGCGCTAGCTACCCGGCCCTGAGCCGTTGACCTGCGATTATGCTGTGGAGCCTAGGGGAATCGAACCCCTGACACCTGCCTTGCAAAGGCAGTGCTCTACCAACTGAGCTAAGGCCCCTCATCGGGTCCAGGTGGTCGACCGGGTGGATCAGCCACCGCCACGTGCCACACCTCGACCTCGCGTCGTGACCGCACCACCGCTGCCACCGCAGCGATCACTGCCAGTGGCAATGCAAGCCTCACGCAACGTCTTGACGGACACATGGTTGTGGGCCTAGGAGGACTCGAACCTCCGACCTCTTCGTTATCAGCGAAGCGCTCTAACCGCCTGAGCTATAGGCCCGCACTCGCGTACGGCCGAGCGACGAGATTACCGCACTCGCCGGCCCACCCCCAAAAACGCGTGGATCCGCGCTAGTCGCGGTCTGCGAGGGTCACTTCGATGCCACCGATCAGATCGGTGGCCAGGTTGTAGACAAACGCGGCGATGGTCGCCATCGCGGTCAGCAGGACGATGTTGACCAAGCCGATCAGGACAGCGCCACCGAAGATGGTGCCGCTGGATACCAGTTCCCCGCTGCTGCCGCTGGTGTTGTTCAACAGATCACCGACGTTGCTGTTCAGCTTGGCCCACACCCCCATGCCACCAAGCACGAGGTAAAGGAACGCCACCGCGATCATCCAGACGAAGAACAGCGCCACCGAGAGCAACAGGGACACCTTCAAGGTGCTCCACGGATCGATCCGGCGGATCTGCATGCTGGCCCGAACCGGGCCACGGGTTCGTCGCGACACCTGAACATGGTTTTCGCGGGCTTCCCGACCTTCGCGGTTTTCCCGGCTTTCTCGGCTTTCGGTGGTCGCCGAACGGCCCGATCCCAATGGGCTTGAAGTCTCCGAACCGCGGTCGGCCGCGGTTTTACGCTGCGGAGGCCGCGGGTTCGGGCCGGAAAGGTCGGGCAACTCGCTGGCGTAGGCCTCAGCGGGCGGGCCGTCGCGGCGCGCCGGTACAGCGTCGAAGCCGGGCGGCGCGTTCTTCGACTGCCCGGGTGCGTCGGGCCTCGGTGCGGCGGCCCCGGAGACGACGCGGTTCGGCCGGGCGTCAGCGCCGGCGGGCGGGCCCGGTGGCCGCGTCTCGGCATGTGGTTCGGCCTGGCGCGGCGATGACTGCGGCGACCGGGCGGCACCGCGCTGCCACGGTGGCGCATCCCCGGCATCCTGAACGCGGCTGGCCTGGGTGGGCGTCACGCGGTGTGTACCGGCACGCTCGACCGAACCATCCCCATTAAGGCCGTCGCCCTTATCGGGGGCGCCCGGCTCGTTCGGTGAGGTCACCCCGACTCCTTACATCTCCTACCATGGCCGCCTGCGCCGTGGCAGTCGCACTATGCCTGGTCGGGTTGAGTCTATTGCCCGGCTCCTGCCCGAACCGCTTGGAGGACCGCTGCTTGGTCCGCATCGTCACCGGGCTGAGTCTAATTGCCCGGCTCCTCCTCGCTACCGTCATCTTCCCCTATGGCTTCCTCATCGGTTTCTTCGGCGTTGCGTGCGATGGCCAGCAGTGTGTCGCCTTCACCCAGGTTCATCAAGCGAACGCCCTTGGTCTGCCGTCCGGCCTTACGCACCTGGCGCGCCGCCGTGCGGATTACGCCGCCCACGGAGGTGATCGCGTACAGCTCGCTGTCCTCGTCGACGATCAGCGCCCCAACCAGCCTGCCGCGCCGGCGGTCGTACATGACGGTCAGGACTCCCTTGCCGCCGCGGCCCTGCACCGGATACTCCTCGATCGCGGTGCGTTTCGCGTAGCCCCCGGACGTGGCGACCAGCAGGTAAGTGCCTTCCCGAACGACGTTGAGCGACAACAGGTAGTCATCGGCGTTGAACCGCATGCCCTGCACGCCGGAGGTGGCCCGGCCCATGGGGCGCAGCGCCTCGTCGGTCGCCGAGAACCGGATGGACTGACCGTTGGCCGAGACCAGTAGCAGATCGTCCTCGGCCGAGCACAACACCGCACCGACCAGCTCGTCGTTGTCGCGCAGGTTGATGGCCACGATTCCGCCCGAGCGGTTGGAATCGAAGTCGGTCAGCTTGGTCTTCTTGACCAGGCCGTTGCGGGTGGCCAGCACCAGGTACGGGGCATCCTCGTAGCCGCGGATCTGGATGACCTGGGCGATGCGCTCCTCGGGCTGGAAGGCAAGCAGGTTGGCCACGTGCTGACCGCGCGCAATCCGGGAAGCCTCCGGCAACTCGTAGGCCTTGGCTCGATACACCCGGCCCTGCGTGGTGAAGAACAGGATCCAGTCGTGCGTCGAGCACACAAAGAAGTGGCGCACGATGTCGTCTTGCTTTAGCCCGGCGCCCTGTACGCCCTTGCCGCCACGTTTCTGGCTGCGGTACAGATCGGTCTTGGTGCGCTTGGCGTATCCGGTTTCGGTGATCGTGACGACGACGTCCTCGCGGGCGATCAGGTCCTCATCGCTGACGTCACCGTCGGCCGCGACGATGCGGGTGCGACGGTCGTCGCCATGCTTCTCGACGATCTCGCCGAGTTCGTCGCGCACCATGCCGCGCTGGCGCTCGGGCTTGGCCAGGATGTCTTCCAGGTCGGCGATCTCGGCCTCGATCTTGGCGAGATCGTCGATGATGCGCTGGCGCTCCAGGGCCGCCAACCGCCGCAACTGCATGTCCAAGATCGCCTGGGCCTGGATCTCGTCGACGTCGAGCAGCTCGATCAGTCCGGCCCGGGCGATGTCGACTGTTTCCGACGCCCGGATCAGGGCGATGACCTCGTCCAGCGCGTCGAGCGCTTTGACCAGACCGCGCAGAATATGGGCGCGTTCGTTGGCCTTGCGCAACCGGTACGTCGTGCGGCGGACGATGACATCCAATTGGTGCGCGACATAGTGACGGATCATCTGGTCGAGCCGCAGGGTGCGCGGCACCCCATCGACGATCGCCAGCATGTTCGCGCCGAAACTGGTCTGCAGCTGGGTGTGCTTGTAGAGATTGTTGAGCACCACCTTGGCCACCGCGTCGCGCTTCAGCTCGATGACGATGCGAACGCCGACGCGGTCGCTGCCCTGGTCTTCGACGTTGGCGATCCCGGTGAGCCTGCCGTCGCGAACCTGCTCGGCGATCGAGGTGATGAAGTTGTCGTGGTTGACCTGATACGGCAACTCGGTGATCACCAAAGACGTTCTGCCCCTAGATTCTTCGACTTCCACCACGCCGCGCATCCGGATCGACCCACGGCCGGTCTTATAGGCGTCGCCAATACCTTGCGCGCCGACAATCAATCCGGCAGTCGGGAAGTCGGGACCCTTGACGCGTTCGCAGACGGCGGTCAGGGTGGCCTCCTCGTCGGCCTCGTGGTTTTCCAGGCACCAGAACACGGCCGCGGCGAGCTCGCGGAGGTTGTGCGGTGGGATGTTGGTCGCCATGCCGACCGCGATGCCGCCCGAACCGTTGGCCAGCAGATTGGGGAACCGGCTGGGCAGCACCGTCGGTTCCTGCACCCGGCCGTCATAGTTCGGTATGAAATCGACTGTTTCCTCATCGATTTCGCGCAACATCTCCATCGCCAGCGGGGTCAGTCGCGCTTCCGTGTTGTGGCTGACGAACCCGTTGGTCACAAATGCGTGGTCCTCGGTGTCAACGCGCAGGCTGTATACCGGCCGCACGCCGGCTTCGGTCACGGAGGCCACGCGGGCATAGTAGAAGCGCCCATCCGTGAGATCGGTCGCGATCGCCCGGACGTCGGGATCGGCGATGTGCGCCAAGATCTCCGCGCCACGGGCCCGCCAGCGCTGGATGCGATCGACGTTGTGGCGATTGAGCCAGTCGCGGTCGGTCCACGAGCCGCCGGCGTGCTTCCGGATGAACGTCGCCAGCCCGGGGACGTGATCCTTGTCCATGCCGGCGCATGCGGGCATGGAAGCCAGGATCTTTGTCAGCTTGGTCTGTTTGGCTCCACCGAAACCGACTTGTGTCGTGAACATTTCGGCTTGGGCGCGATTGGTGATGACGACCTTGTGCTCGCCGACCGCGTGCAGATACCGCCGGGATACGACACCGAACTCCAGCAGCATCTGCTGGACATCAACGGCCAACTGCCTGCTGCGCGTTGAGTAAGAGATCTGAATCGTGTTGCGCGGGAGAGCAGAACATGATCCATCGCCTTCGAAAAGTGCCTGTAGGAACGCGCGTTTGACGGCGGCGGGGGACTGCCATAGCCAGTCCGGGATCACCTTGTCCGCGGACCGCTGCCCGCGCAACTCGCCGAGTCGTGTCTTCTTCAGCGCGGTGAGGTTCTGAATATCGAGCTCATGCAGCGTCGAGCCCGAGGCGATCGTTCGAGACGATACGTAGCGCCGGCCTCCGACAACGGCGTCATATGCGCCGACGACCATGTTGAAGTAGTCGCGGTCGAGGTTATTGAATCCTGCCCGCGCCTCCGATACGAAACCCTCGCTCAGGAACGCGCCCAACAGGAGCGCCTCCATCACTGCGTGCCACTCGGCGGGGCCGAACTCCGTTGGGGGAGTGCGTTGCAGGACGACATGGTCGTCGGGGCGGATTTCTTCGATCAGCTTCCACAACAGTGTTGGCACGCCGCCAACATCGACCACGCACAGCAACGGGTGGTTCGACGTGCCGGTGACTTCGTAGCCTTCGGCCGTGTGCACGGTGTAGGTCTGATGCTCGCCCGAATGGAACAGGCGATCGGCCACGACCGGGTTGCCGTGCCGATCCAAGACCTTCAGTTCGATGGCATTATCCGAATTCGGTCGGGCGCCCGGAACGACATCGCCGATGCGCACCGACTGCCCAAATGGCAACCCCACCAACGCATCCCCGGTGACACAGTAGCGCATGGCCGCCGGTGGGTCGTTGCCCGGCGAGCCGAAGTTGCCCTGCCCGTCGACGAGCGGGTAACGCAACGACCACGGCTGCGCCATGCGCACCAACGTGTCGTAGATCGACGCGTCGCCGTGCGGATGGTAGTTGCCCATCGTCTCGGCGACCGACCGGGCCGACTTGGCGTGGCTGCGGTCCGGGCGAAAGCCGGAGTCGTACATCGCGTAGAGCACCCGGCGATGCACCGGCTTGAGGCCGTCGCGTACCTCCGGCAGCGCGCGGCCCACGATCACGCTCATCGCGTAGTCGATGTAGCTGCGCTGCATCTCCTGCTGAATGTCGACCGGCTCGATCCGGTCACCGGCCTCGTCGCCAGGCGGCAGCGTGGTGTCAGTCATCTATTCCTCGTTTGCGTCGGGATGCGCGGTGTCTGACGCATCAGACATCCAGGAAGCGAACGTCCTTGGCATTGCGGGTGATAAAGCTTCGGCGCGCGTCGACATCCTCGCCCATCAGGATGGAGAACAACTCATCGGCGGCCGCCGCGTCGTCCAGGGTGACTTGACGCAACACCCGCACGGACGGGTCCATCGTGGTTTCCCACAACTCCTTGGCGTCCATTTCGCCAAGACCCTTGTAGCGCTGGATGCCGTCCTCTTTGTTGATCTTCTTGCCGGCCTTCTGACCCGCCTCCAACAGGCCATCGCGCTCGCGGTCGGAGTAGGCGAACTCGGGATCGCTGCGCTGCCACTTCAGCTTGTACAGCGGCGGCTGAGCCAAGAACACGTGCCCGTTCTCGATCAGCGGTCGCATGAATCGGAACAACAGCGTCAACAGCAGTGTCGAAATGTGCTGCCCGTCAACGTCGGCGTCGGCCATCAGCACGATCTTGTGGTAGCGCAGCTTAGTGATATCGAACTCGTCGTGGATGCCGGTGCCCAGGGCGGTGATGATCGCCTGGACTTCGGTGTTCTTCAACACCCGGTCGATTCGTGCCTTTTCGACGTTGATGATCTTGCCGCGCAACGGAAGGATCGCCTGAAACATCGAATCCCGCCCGCTTTTGGCCGAGCCTCCCGCCGAATCACCCTCCACTACATAGAGTTCGGACTTACGCGGGTCGGTGGAACGGCAGTCGGCAAGTTTGCCTGGCAGCCCACCGAGATCGGTTGCGCTTTTGCGCCGCACCAGTTCTCGGGCCTTGCGTGCCGCGATCCGGGCCTGTGCCGACGAAACCGCCTTGTTCACAACCACTTTCGCGTCAGCGGGGTTGGCTTCGAACCAGTGCGTGAGCTGTTCGTTGCAGACCTTCTGCACGAACGACTTGACCTCGGTGTTGCCCAACTTGGTCTTGGTCTGGCCTTCGAACTGCGGCTCGCTGACCTTCACGGAGATCACCGCTGCCAGGCCTTCCCGGATGTCATCGCCGGTGAGGTTGGCGTCCTTTTCCTTGAGGAGTTTTCGGTCCTTGGCGTACTTGTTCACCACCGAGGTCAAGGCGCTGCGAAAGCCCTCTTCATGGGTGCCGCCCTCATGGGTGTTGATCGTGTTGGCGAAGGTGTGCACCGACTCCGAATAGCCGGCGTTCCACTGCATCGCGATCTCGACCTCGTGACCGGGTCCCTTGCCGGAGAAATCCACGATGCTGCTGTGGATAGGACTCTTGGTGCGGTTGATGTGTTTGACGAAGTCGACCAGCCCGCCCGAGTAGTGGAAAGTACGGCGCTTGACCTTGTGCGGCGCAGCGGATTCGGCGGCTTTCTCGCTGGCTGACTTAGGTGCCTCGGCGACGTCGCTGACCACTTCGTCGACGACCTCGTCCTGGGTCACTCGCTCGTCGGTCAGGTTGATGGTCAACCCCTTGTTAAGGAACGCCATCTCCTGTAACCGGCGAGCGACGGTTTCGAAGTCGTACTCGGTGGTTTCGAAGATGTTCGGGTCGGCCCAGAACCGCACCGTGGAACCGGTCTTCTTGGTCGCGGCCCCTTTCTGCAGGCCTACCGGCTCCGACTGCTTATAGGACTGCGTCCACTCAAAGCCGTCACGCTTGATTTCAACCTCGAGCCGGCTGGACAGCGCGTTGACCACCGACACACCGACGCCGTGCAGGCCACCCGAGATCGCGTACGCGTCGGAGTCGAACTTGCCGCCGGCGTGCAGCTGGGTCATCACGACATCGACGGTGGGTATCCCCGACGCGTGCATGGCCACCGGGATGCCACGGCCGTCGTCGGCGACTTCGACCCCGCCGTCCTCGAGTAGCACCGCGTTGACGGTGCTGGCGTAGCCGGCCATCGCCTCGTCCACCGCGTTGTCGACCACCTCCCAGACGAGGTGGTGCAGACCCCGCTCACCGGTGGAGCCGATATACATCCCGGGGCGTTTGCGGACGGCCTCCAGCCCTTCGAGAATGGTGATCGATGCAGCGCCGTATTCGTCTTGGGCCTTCTTCTTCTGGGCAGCCACGGTCGGAATGCTCTCCTTGGGGTTTCATGCGAGCGGTCCGGTCACCGCAGCAGTCGCACAGTCCCACTCTACCGTCATCGAGGGTCGGCACCGTTTCTCTGGGCGCGTTTCTACCCAGCTGATCGCGCCGTGCGGGCGATTTCTTTATTCCCGGTGCGTCCCGACGTGCATTAAGGGCGTCCGTTTCGTCCTGGTGGCTCTGAGGCGCCTGTTCATCAACGCCGCACTGGGGATGATTTCGGCCACTGGGCGCCTCACCCGTAGGTGTCGCGCGGTCCTCTGCCGGCGATGTGTCGGGGCCCCTTGCGCCAGGATGGGGCGACGGGTCCGGTGATTTTGAGCGAGGTCACCACGCCGTTGCCGACCGCCGCGGCGATCTTGGCCAAGAGTTGCGCCTGCATCATCCGTAACTGCGTGGCCCAGGCCGTCGATTCGGCTGCCACACTGAGCACGCCCTCGTTCAGCGCGATCGGGGACGCATGCTCGGCGATCTGCTGACCCACCACCGACGGCCAGTGACCGAGCACCATCCCCTGCGCGACGTGCATGGACCACCCTCGTTTGTTCGCCAAATCGCGCGCCAACCTACCCAGCGGTTGCGGATCACGAACGTCGGGTCCAGGCCCCGACCAGCTTCGTCGCTGTCCCGCAACACGGCGTGGGGCGGCCGGCGCCGCCCGCCCGCGACCCGCGTCCTTTCCCTGCGCGCGCGCGGCGGCACGAGCCTCCTCGAGAGTGCGCCTCACCAAGTCAATGCCCGTCGGCTCACTCGGTGCTTGTTCCGGGCCTTTCCCTTGATCGGTCCCGGTCACGACTGCACCACCACCGACACCCGGCCCGAGTCGTCGTCACGCAAATCGATATGCACCCGCCTGGCATCCCAGTCCGCCGGAATGTCTTCCAGCACCGCCGCGGTCACCAGGACCTGCTCCGCCGATTCCGCTACCGCCGCCAACGCTCGACGGCGCGCGACGTCGAGCTCGGCGAACACATCGTCCAGCAACAGCACCGGCTCGCTACCATCGGTCCGCAACAACTCGTAGGCCGCCAACCGCAACGCCACCGCAAAAGACCACGATTCACCATGGCTGGCAAAACCTTTCGCGGGTTGATCGCCGAGCCGCAATTCGAGGTCGTCTCGATGCGGCCCGACCAGACACATCCCACGTTCCAGTTCCGCATCCCGCCGTGCCGACAGGGCAGCCAACAGGGCCGCCTCCAGAAATTCGCGGTCGCTGCCCTCGAAGTCTTCCGCGTTCTCGACGCCCAGGCTGGCGCGATAGCCGATCGACGCCGGGCGTGATCCGGGCGCCAGCAGCTGATAGGCCTTTTCCACCTCCGGAGCCAACTCGTTCACCAGATCGATGCGGGCGGCCATCAATTCGGCACCGTGCTTGGCCAGGCGGCCGTCCCAGACGTCGAGGGTGTCCAGGGCACTCGCGTCGCCGCGGTATCGGGCTCCCGGCGCAGATTTCAACAGCGCCGTGCGCTGGCGCAAGACTTTGTCGTAATCGGCGCGCACACCCGCAACCGCCGGCCGCCGCACCGTCGCCAGATCATCAAGGTAGCGGCGCCGGTCCGCGGGATCTCCACGCACCAACGCCAAGTCTTCAGGGGCGAAGAGCACCGCGCGCAGTACCCCGACCACCTCGCGTGTGCTGCGCACCGGTGAACGATTCAACCGCGCCTTGTTCGACCGCCCCGCTGCGATCTCCAGGTCGACCGCACATTCCCTGCTCTCGTTGACGACGATCGTCGAAATCACCGCACGGTTGGTGCCCGCTCGGATCAACGGCAGATCGGTCCCGACCCGATGCGAAGCCAAGATGGTCGAATACCACAGCGCCTCAACTAAATTCGTCTTCCCGAAACCATTGGGACCAACGAACACCGTCCGGCCCGGCTGCAATTCGAGGTCGGCGTGTGCCCAGGACCGGAAGTCACGCAGTCCCAAATGCCGGACGTACACCTACCCGGGTAACCGAACTGGCATCAACAGATACACGTAGTCCGTCGGTAGCGCGGGAAAAGGTCCACTGCCGCTCGGTTGGCTGTCATCACCCAACGCGGGACGCAGCAACGCCGGCTTACCCGGAGTCGTGAAGCCGAACGACACCCGATCCGAATGGACCGATGCGAGTCCGTCGGTCAGATATGTCGGGTTGAACGCGATGGTCAGTGGTTCGCCGACGAAATCCACGGCAAGGTCCTCTTCGGCTCGCCCGACGTCGTCGGCGCCCGCCGAAAGGCGCAACATGCCGTCGGCGAATTCCATCCGCACTTGCGCGCCCCGATCGGCAACCAAGGCAACCAGCTTGATCGCTTCGGTCAACTCCGCCACGTCAATCGTCGCCGCCGCCGTGTGCTCGGCCGGCAGCAACTGGCGAAACTTCGGGAACTCCGCGTCTAGCAATCGGGTGGTGCTGCGCTTGCCGCTGCCGCTGATACCAAGCAACCCCTCTTTTCCGACCCCAGTCCCCGCGCCCAGCGACAAGCAAACGTCAGACCCGTCGGCACCGGCCTTGGCGGCCTCGGCCAGTGTCTTGGCCGGTACGAGTACGGCGGCTTCGATATCGGGCGACGTCGCCGACCAAGTCAGCTCGCGAACTGCCAGGCGGAATCTGTCAGTCGCGGCCAAAACCACCCTTTCACCTGAGATTTCGACGCGAATCCCGGTCAACATGGGCAACGTGTCGTCGCGGCCGGCCGCAATCGCCACCTGACCGATCGCCTCGGCGAACAGATCCGCCGGCAAGGTGCCGGTCTCTTCCGGCAACACAGGCAGCGTCGGGTAATCCTCGACCGGCATCGTCGGCAACGAAAATCTGGCACTTCCGCAGGTCAACGCGACCCGATTTCCATCCACATGGAAGTCGACGGGCTTGTTGGGCAACGCGCGAGTGATGTCGGACAACAACCTTCCAGACACCAAAACACTTCCAGGAGAAGCTATTTCAGCCGCAACCTGGGCCTCCGCGGAAACCTCGTAATCGAATCCCGAGATCGTCAGGCCGTCCTCCGAGCCCGACAACAAAACTCCGGAAAGTACCGGCACTGCGGGCCTGGTCGGTAGATTCTTGGCCACCCATGACACCGCATCGGCGAAAGACTCTCGCACCAGCCGAAACTTCAAGTCGGTGAGGCCAGCTCTTGTCGTCGCCGCGTCCATAGCGTCCCCTCACCTACTGTCCGAAACCAAGTACCTAGCCTCACCCCGCAAGCACGGGGCCCCGCGACGAACGCCGATGACGCGTAATGCGCCACGGCGCCGCAACGACAGTCGAAGAACAACCGTAGATCGTCTGAAGCCAACTTGAAAGCTACTCGTAAAGGGCGACAAGCGGGGAGAACGCGAGCGTCATGAGGCCGGCGCGCCGCGTGTCCCCAACCCTGTACTTCAAAGAAGAAACTACGAAGACACCTCAGTAACAGTATTAAGGGCTGTGCATTCTGGGGACGCGTTGGCCTCGGTCCAGCTAGGGGAGGGATCGGGTTGTGGATGACGTCGTTGACAACCGTGTGCCCCGTGTTGGGCCGCTGGGGATGAACGACGGATGTGCACCGAAGGCGGGTTAGTGCGGCTCTGTTTCGTTGCTTTGTGCACAGAGCCCCGCACAGCAGCTCGGTGTGGCTGGTGTGACGGGAGAGTGAGAAGTTTTTTGAAAAAAATTTGCGTCGCAGACGGTTTTTGTCGCCCGAAGTCAGCGCTTGGACCGTTGACGGATGCGAGTGGTGAGTTCTTTGACGTGATCGAACACCTCACGCCGTTCGGCCATCTCGGAAAGTATCTTTCGCTGGGCGTACATGACGGTGGTGTGGTCACGGCCGAACGCCTGGCCGATCTTGGGTAACGACAGGTCGGTGAGTTCACGGCACAGATACATCGCGATTTGTCGAGACTGAGCCAGCGCCCGGGTCTTGCCCGGGCCGCGCAGCTCTTCAACGGTGGTGTCGAAGTACTCGGCGGTGGCGGCCATGATCGTCGCCGCGCTGATTTGCATGGTGCTGGGGTCCGCGATGAGGTCGCGAAGCACAATCTCCGCCAGTGCCTTGTCGATCGGGGCCTTGTTCAACGACGCAAACGCGGTGACCCGGATCAGCGCCCCTTCCAGCTCGCGGATGTTGCGTTCGATGCTGCTGGCGATGAGTTCGAGGACGTCATCGGGGACCGCGAGCCGTTCCATCTGTGCTTTCTTGCGCAGGATGGCGATGCGGGTCTCCAGTTCCGGGGGCTGCACGTCGGTGATCAGTCCCCATTCGAACCGTGTCCTTAGCCGGTCTTCGAGGGTGGCGAGCTGTTTGGGCGGGCGGTCCGAGGAGATGACGATCTGCTTGTTGGCGTTATGCAATGTGTTGAAGGTGTGGAAGAACTCTTCCTGGATGCCTTCTTTGCCCTCGATGAACTGGATGTCATCGACCAGCAGCACGTCGACGTCGCGATAACTGCGCTTGAAGGCGACCTTGCGGTCGTCGCGGAGCGAGTTGATGAAGTCGTTGGTGAATTCCTCCGTGGAGACGTACTTGACCCGCATGCCGGGGAACAGTCGTTGCGCGTAGTTGCCGGCGGCATGCAACAGATGGGTCTTACCGAGACCGGACTCACCCCAGATGAAGAGGGGGTTGTAAGCGCGAGCCGGTGCTTCGGCGATCGCCAGGGCCGCGGCATGCGCGAACCGATTCGAGGCCCCGATGACGAACGTGTCGAAGGTGTAGCGGCGGTTGAGGCTGGTTCCGCCGGCGACGGCCGGATCGACGGAGTGCGGACGTTCGGTGAAATAGTTGGGCCAACTCTGCTCAGCATCGCCGACGGCTTCACCGTTTTCGTAAGTCTCATCGGTGTCGAGCGCGGAATCGTCAACCTGGACCAGGGCGTCGGATTCGGAGAAGGTCTCCGCCGCTGCCAAGGCGGCTTCGTCGACGTCGTCGCCGGGCGGAGCGATGCGCACCCCGAGTTGGATCTGCTGCCCGAGCCTGCGGCTGAGTGCATCGGTGATCGGGGTGCGGAGATGCCGCTCGATCTCGTTTTGAACAAAGCTGCTCGGCACGGACAGCAGAGCAAACCCCTCGACGATTGTGAGGGGCTGGACGAGATTCAGCCACGCCCTTTGCTGCGGGGTAAGCGGTGCGGCAAGGGCCGTGCGGTTGGCGGACATGCCATCCGTGGTGGGTTCGCCGACGAGTTCGGAAACGACCGCATTCCATACTGTCGTGAAACCTGAACCGGGGTCATCGGTCAACGACGTATCTCCCTGGTTCTCGAACGTCCCGGGGTCGAAGTGCAACCAAGCTTGGCGACAAAGCAACTGTCCACATAGTTATACACAGGTGTGGACAGGATGATCGTAAGCGAACCGCAGCCCACCGGCGACGGCTCGTGATCTCCGTGCTGGTGACAACCCGTACGGGCCGCCTAGACAGCTAGTCGATCCGCCATCCTCGCTTCGTCGTCGAGCGCCGTCCCACCGTGAAACGGCATTGCCCGAAGCTAACAGTTTTCCGTGCGGCTGCCAACCGTTCTGCTGCATTCCAATCGCGTTCTTTAGGCTTCTTTGGGGTGTGCTTGTTGTCCGCCACCGTTGTGGTGCCGCAACGGCGTCGGTGAGAGTGGACGTTTTCGCCAATGTTTGGGCCCGTTGGGGCGGACTAAGTTTGACCCAGGGAAGGCTCGTCAGTACCCTCATACAGTCGCCCGAAACCGGCGATGCGGCTGCGACCCAGGAAGACATGCCTGGGGACCGCGCCGGCCAGCAGCAAGACCCACCTCCGACCGACTCGCAGACGGACGCAGTCGACAAGCGTGCGCGGCCGGATGGCTCGAATACTTTGAGCCAGACACAACGAGGAGAACGCCGTGGCCAAGGGCAAGCGGACCTTCCAGCCGAATAACCGGCGCCGAGCCCGCGTGCATGGCTTCCGCTTGCGGATGCGTACGCGTGCCGGGCGCTCGATCGTGTCCAACCGGCGCCGCAAGGGCCGTCGCGCGCTGACCGCCTGATCGCAGCGTCGGGTTTTCGGCGGTGCTTCCCGCACGTAACCGCTTGAGGCGGTCAACGGAGTTTGGTGCGACGGTGAAATACGGGATGCGCACTGTACAGCCCGACGTCATCGTTCACGTTCGGCGTGGGAGCGATCGGGACGACGGCAAGGGTCCACGCGTCGGGCTGATCATCGCCAAGCCGGTCGGTTCAGCGGTCGAACGTCACCGCGTTGCGCGCCGGCTCCGCCATGTCGCCCGAACCATGCTGGGCGATCTGCATCAAGGCGACCGGGTCGTGATCCGGGCGTTACCCAGCAGCCGGCAGGTGTCGTCGGCCCGGTTGGAGCAACAACTGCGGCGCGGCTTGCGACGTGCTTTCGAATCGGCGGGAACGGACCGGTGAATCTATCGGCGCGGCTGCGCGGGGCAATGAGCGGGGCGGGAAGAGCCACCGTGCGCGGACTGGTGTTCCTGATCCAGCTATACCGGCACATGGTGTCGCCACTGCGCCCGGCGACGTGTCGCTTCGTTCCCACTTGTAGCCAGTACGCCGTCGATGCTTTCACCGAGTACGGCTTGGTCAGGGGAAGCTGGTTGTCGGCAACCAGGCTCGCCAGGTGTGGACCATGGCGTCGGGGAGGATGGGATCCGATACCGGAGCGAACTGGACGCCGGGCCAACTTCGAGGACGTCGGATCCGGAACCAAGCAAGCTCGGGGTCCCGCGGTGCAGCAACGGGAGAGTGAGACTTTTGTTTGATTTCTTCAGCCTCGACATCATCTACTACCCGGTGTCGTGGATTATGTGGGTTTGGTACAAGCTGTTCGGGTCCATGCTGGGGCCGTCCAACTTCTTCGCGTGGGCCCTGTCGGTGATGTTCCTGGTGTTCACCCTGCGTGCCTTGCTGTACAAGCCGTTTGTGCGCCAGATCCGCACCACCCGGCAGATGCAAGAACTGCAGCCACAGATTAAGGCGCTGCAAAAGAAGTACGGCAAGGATCGTCAGCGCATGGCGCTCGAGATGCAGAAGTTACAGCGCGAGCACGGCTTCAATCCGATCCTGGGCTGCCTACCGATGCTGGCCCAGATCCCGGTGTTCCTGGGCCTGTATCACGTCTTGCGGTCGTTCAACCGCACCACCGGGGGCTTCGGTCAGCCGCATCTGTCGGTGGCACAGAACCGCATGACCGGAAACTATATGTTCAGCCCGGCCGACGTCGGCCACTTCCTGGACGCCAACCTGTTCGGCGCGCCGATCGGCGCGTTTATGACGCAGCGGACCGGGCTGGACGCGTTCACCTACTTCAGTCGGCCCGCCGTGATCGCGGTGGGTGCACCGGTGATGATCCTGGCCGGGATTGCGACGTACTTCAACAGCCGGGCATCGGTGGCCCGGCAGAGCCCGGAAGCGGCGGCTAATCCGCAGACGGCGATGATGAACAAAATGGCGCTCTACGTGTTTCCGCTCGGCGTGGTCGTCGGTGGCCCGTTCCTTCCGCTCGCGATCATCCTGTACTGGTTCTCGAACAACATTTGGACATTCGCGCAGCAGCACTACGTGTTCGGGATGATCGAAAAAGAAGAAGAGGCCAAGAGGCAAGAAGCAATCGAACGCCGCGCGGCGAACGCGCCGGCACCGGGGGCCAAACCGAGGCGAAGCTCCAAGACCGCACCGCTAAGCGGGAACGGCTCGCCGAAGGCAAGCGACGGGGACACCGAGTCCGGATCCGTGTCGGGTCCGCCGAAAACGGGCTCCGATGCCACCGATGGTCGTGGGGCGGAAGCGAACACGGGAAAGGTCGAACCGGAGAAGCCCAGTACGGCCGGACCCAACAACAATCCGAGCAACCGGACCCCGCGCCCTGGGGCGCGGCCGAAGAGGCGCAAACGCTGACGAGGGCGCCAACGACTTCATGGGGCCGCCTCGGGCGAGTGACCCCGACAGGACAGGGGCCCCTGGATGAGGGAGAGAGAAAGACATGACCGACGCCAACACCACAGAGCGCGATTTCGATGCCGAACTTGACACGCCAGTGTCGGTCCAGGACGCGCCCGACGACGCGGCGACAGCGGATGCCGGCGGTGAAGAAGCCGAAGCAACCGAGGACCTCGAGGAGCGATTGGTCGCCGAGGGGGAGATCGCCGGCGACTATCTCGAAGAGCTGTTGGATCTGTTGGACTTCGACGGCGACATCGATCTGGACGTCGAGGGCAACCGCGCCGTCGTGAGCATCGACGGCAGCGACGACTTGAACAAGTTGGTCGGGCGCGGGGGTGAAGTGCTCGATGCCCTGCAGGAGCTCACCCGCCTGGCGGTGCACCAGAAGACCGGTGTGCGGAGTCGGTTGATGCTCGACGTTGCGAGTTGGCGACGGCGGCGCCGCGAGGAATTGGCCACGCTCGGCGAGAAGGTAGCGCGCCGGGTGCTCGGCTCCGGCGAGCGCGAAGCGCTCTCCCCGATGACACCGTTCGAGCGCAAGATCGTCCACGATGCCGTGGCGACGGTGCCGGGAGTACACAGCGAAAGCGAAGGTGTGGAGCCGGCACGACGGGTAGTCGTCCTGCTCGACTGATCCGGGGCCGAGTCACAACTGTGTAATTCGCGCGGAGTCCAGAGCACAAAGCAGCTTCGAAGGCCACAGACGACCGAGGGATGTTTCACGTGAAACAAGACCAGACGATGTTTCACGTGAAACATGGCGCCCCGGCGGCGCAGGCGACGGAACCCGCCGCGTCGGGCGATTCGGTCGCTGGCTCGGTCACCGAGGCCCCGGCTGCGATCTTCGGGGCGCGGCTTGATCTTGCGCAACGGTACGCGGAGTTACTTGCCGGAGCCGGCGTGGAGCGTGGGCTCCTGGGGCCGCGAGAGATCGATCGAATTTGGGACCGGCATCTGCTCAACAGTGCGGTGGTGGGCGAGCTTCTCGATGCGGGTGAGCGGGTGGTGGACATCGGCAGCGGGGCGGGCTTGCCGGGGATACCGTTAGCGATCGCCCGGCCCGATCTCGAGATCGTATTGCTCGAACCATTGCTCCGCCGAAACCAGTTTCTCACCGAGGTCGTGGCCGAACTAGGGTTGGCCATCGAGGTGGTTCGTGGCCGTGCGGAGGATCGTTGGGTGCGCGATCGGTTCGGAGGCAGGGACGCCGCGGTGTCGCGAGCCGTCGCCGCTCTGGACAAGTTGGTGAAGTGGAGTATGCCGTTGCTACGGCCGGGCGGGCGAATGGTCGCAATCAAGGGAGAGCGTGCTGCTGATGAAGTGGAAGCGCACCGGCGTGTGATGGCGGAATCGGGCGCTGTTGATGTCAGGGTGGTCACATGTGGCGCGAACTATTTGCGTCCGCCCGCGACCGTGGTGTTAGCGCGGCGAGGAAAGCAATCGCGGCGCAGGCCGGCTCGAATGGCAAACGGGGGGACGAGATGAGTTCTCCAGAAGACCGGTCCGCGGGTTCCAGTCCTTCTACGCCGGGCTTCGGGCAGGCGCAGACCCCGGCCGCGGCGCCCGTCGTACCGCAGGACCGGCAGCAGGAGAGGGCGTTGCCGGTGGACTCGGCGGACGCAGCGCCGGGACATGTTTCACGTGAAACATCCGAGGAAGAATTTGACACCCCGATCGGCGCCGCCGCGGAGCGCGCCATGCGGATCCTGCATACCACCTACCCACCGCTGCGCCGCCCGCGCCACCGCCGGGTTTTCACCATCGCGAACCAGAAGGGCGGCGTGGGCAAAACCACGACCGCGGTCAACCTCGCCGCCGCGCTTGCGGTGCAAGGAATCAAGACGCTCGTCATCGACCTCGATCCCCAGGGCAACGCGAGCACGGCGCTCGGTATCACCGACCGGCAGGCGGGGACACCCTCCTCGTACGAGGTACTCCTCGGCGAGGTCTCGTTGCGGGACGCGATACGACTCAGCCCCCACAGCGAGCGGCTGTCCTGCGTGCCGGCGACAATCGATCTGGCCGGCGCCGAGATCGAGTTGGTAAGTATGGTGGCGCGCGAGAACCGGTTGCGTACCGCTTTGGCTCAGCTCGACGACTTCGATTTCGACTACGTCTTCGTCGACTGCCCACCGTCGCTTGGACTGCTGACCATCAACGCGCTCGTCGCCGCACCGGAGGTGATGATCCCGATTCAGTGCGAGTACTACGCGCTCGAGGGTGTGTCACAACTGATGCGCAACATCGAGATGGTCAAGGCGCACCTCAATCCGAAGCTCGAGGTGACCACCGTGATCCTCACCATGTACGACGGGCGGACCAAGCTCGCCGACCAGGTGGCCGAAGAGGTACGCCGGTACTTCGGAACCAAGGTGCTGCGCACGGTAATTCCGCGCAGCGTCAAGGTGTCGGAGGCACCCGGCTACAGCATGACGATCATCGACTACGACCCCGGTTCGCGCGGGGCGATGAGCTACCTCGACGCGAGCCGCGAACTCGCCGAGCGTGATTGACCACCATTCCGTGAAGGGACGAGCATGACGCAGCCATTACGCAAGAAGGGCGGCCTTGGCCGGGGCCTGGCTTCGCTGATCCCGACCGGTCCCGCGGACGGCGACTCGGGACCGGCGACGCTGGGCCCACGGATGGGGGATGCGGCTGCCGACGTCCTGATCGGGGGGCCGACGCAGAATGTCGCCGCGGTGGGCGCGGTGTATCGCGAGATCGCACCGGCCGATATCGAACGCAATCCACGGCAGCCACGGCAGGTGTTCGACGAGGAGGCGCTGTCGGAACTGGTGCACTCCATTCGCGAATTCGGCCTCCTGCAGCCCATCGTGGTTCGGGCGGTGACCGGATCGCAGAGCGGCGCTCGGTACCAGATCGTAATGGGGGAGCGACGCTGGCGGGCGGCCCAAGAGGCCGGCCTGGCCACCATCCCGGCCATCGTGCGCGAGACCGGCGACGACAATCTGCTGCGCGACGCGTTGCTCGAGAACATCCATCGGGTACAGCTGAACCCGTTGGAAGAGGCGGCCGCCTACCAGCAGCTGCTCGACGAGTTCGGTGTCACCCACGACCAACTGGCGTCCCGCATCGGCCGCTCGCGGCCGCTGATCACCAATATGATTCGGCTGCTGAAGCTGCCGATCGCGGTGCAGCGGCGGGTGGCGGCGGGTGTCCTGTCGGCTGGTCATGCCCGCGCGCTGCTGTCCCTGGAGGCCGGACCCGAGGCGCAGGAGGAGCTGGCCGGCCGGATCGTCGCGGAGGGTCTGTCGGTGCGAGCCACCGAGGAGGCGGTCACTCTGGCCAACCGCGGTGACGTGGCCACGCCGGCACCCCAGCGGCGCAAGCCGATCCAGATGCCCGGCCTGCAAGACGTTGCCGACCGGCTGTCGAACGTCTTCGACACGCGGGTGACGGTCAGTCTTGGCAAACGCAAGGGGAGGATCGTGGTGGAGTTCGGTTCGGTGGATGACCTCCGGCGGATCGTCGACGTCATGACCCCTCCCAAGGCATGAGCACGCATAACGTGTAATTACGTCACTGTGACACTGCACCGGTTTCGGCGGCGAATCGACCCGCCCGAAGCACCACACTCGGGCGGAGTTGCCATGTGTGTCAAACCATTTCGGCGTTCAGCCGGTCACTGCCGTGGTGCGCGGGGCACTTGGCCCCGGCGGATCGAGTGGCGGGGCGAAGACTGGCCCGATGACGACAACCTCTCCTATTCTGGAGTGGCTGCGGGTGGCCCCATAATTTAATGGCTCCCGCACCGCACGAAAGCCAGGAGGCTAGTGTCTGCCCGAATCACGCCGCTGCGGCTCGAGGCGTTCGAGCAGCTTCCCAAGCATGCGCGCCGCTGCGTCTTCTGGGAGGTCGATCCCGCGACCCTCGGGGACCAGGGCCGCCTCGCCGACCCCGAATTCGAAAAGGAAGCGTGGTTGTCGATGGTGATGCTGGAGTGGGGCTCATGCGGCCAGGTCGCCACCGCGGTCCCGCACGACGAGCGCAGCCACACCGAACCGCCTTGCCTGGGGTATGTCCTCTACGCGCCGCCGGGAGCGGTGCCGCGGGCGCAGCGATTTCCCACCGCGCCGGTGTCGGCGGACGCGGTGCTGCTGACGTCGATGGGCATCGAACCCGGGCCAGCCGCCGACGATCTGCCGCACGGGCTCATCGCCCGGGTGATTGACGAATTGGTCCGCCGCGGAGTCCGAGCGCTGGAAGCCTTCGGCCGCACCCCGGCGACTTCGGAGTTGCAGGATCCGCAGGCGGTGGAACCCGACGTCCGACCGGTGCTGGAGGCTCTCGGCGACTGCTCGGTTGAGCACTGCGTCATCGACGCTGAGTTCTTGAAGGACGTGGGTTTCGTTGTGGTGGCGCCACATCCGTACTTCCCCCGACTGCGGCTCGAGCTGGACAAGGGTCTTGGGTGGAAGGCCGAGGTCGAGGCGGCGTTGGAGCGTCTGCTGGCGAACGCTCAGCTGCAACAGCCGGTCGGGGCGGGATCTACGGCCGCAAATACCTTGTAGATCACCGCAGGTCACCCAGAGTGGTTAGGAACCGCCCAGCCTGCTCGCCCGCTCCACCGCCAATTCGTGAGCGAGCAGCTCGGCGAAGGTGAACGTGCCGGTGGGCCGATCGTTCTTGCCCAGTAGATAAAGTCGCTTGACCGCGGCGAGGATGCCTTCGGCGATCGCGTCGCGAGTCTGCGTCGAGACCAGCATCGTGCGATCGCGCGGGTTGGTGATGTAGCCGATGTCGACCTGAACGGTCGGCATTCGAGTCAGTCGCAGTAGATCCCACGTCCGTCCGTGTGTCCGACAATCCCGTAAACCGGTGCGGGCCACAACTTCTCGCTGAATGAAGTCGGCGAGATTGCGGCCGATGGTAGAGACGGAACCATGTGAGTTTCCGAAGTGGAACGAGGCCACGCCGTTGGCCGAGGTGCTGACCTGAGATTCGCAGCGCAGGCTGATCATCAGATCTGCGCCAACGTGATTGGCCGTAGCGGCGCGTTCGGCGTCCGACGGACTGCGATTGGTCGGTCGCGACAGGAAGGTCTCCATACCGATGGCGGTCATCCGTCCCTCAAGCCGACTCGCCAAGTCCCACAACACATCCGCTTCGCTGACGGGTCCGGCCGGACCCTGGATGATGGAGCCGTGGTCCGCGCCGCCGCGGCCCGGATCGATGATAATGCGCTTGCCCGACAGCTTGGGGCCCGATCGGCGAACGAGCTCTTCCTCGCGAATGGCGTGCGGCGAGCCGCCCGTGACCCGCGAACTCAGAAAGTACAAGGAGCGCAGCGTTTCTGGGCCACAAATGCCGTCGGCGGCGAGCCCATACTCGCGCTGATACGACATCAAAGCTTTGTGGGTCTGCAGGCCGAAATACCCGTCGACCAGGCCGGTGTAGAACCCGAGGTCCTGCAGCCGCGCCTGCAGCGTGGCGACGTCGTCACCGTACAGCGGAGCGCCGAATTGGTGATACAGCGTGCGCGCGCCGAGTCGGTAAGAGGCTTCCTTCAGGGCCCGGTAGGTGGCCTCGCCGACGATGCCGTCGACCAACAGACCGCGTTGCTGCTGGAAGGCACGCACCGCCTGGTCGAGCTCGGCGTCGAAAAACTCAAGGGCCACATGCCGGCCTGTGGTCAGGTCTTCGTCTGGATTGTCCAGCAGCCCTAACGAGGCCAGCTTAGCCCGGATTTCGGTCACAGCAGCGCTGCGGTCACCACGGCGCAACGCATCGCCGTCTTCACGGCGCGGACTCGACATACCAAGGGCCCTCCGGGACAAACTGACAGTTTGAATACGGGCAACAACTAACATTCATTGTCGCAGACACTGCTCAATTTCCGGAAAACCCCAGGCTAACCGCGAGGCGCGCTGCGCGAAGCGGTTGGGGTCAGGTCAGGTTGGGAACCGCGTCGGAAAGCTCACGCAGCAGCGCCGCCTTGCCCTTGGCGCCGACGATCCGCTTCACCGGTTGGCCATCCTTGAACAGGATCATCGTGGGGATCGAGACCACCTGGAAATCCCGCGCTGTTTCAGGGTTGGCGTCAACGTCGAGCTTGGCGACGGTCAGCTGGCCGGCCCGCTCGCTTGCGATTTCCTCGAGGACCGGCGCGACCATCTTGCACGGTCCGCACCACGTTGCCCAAAAGTCAACCAGCACAGGCTTATTGCTGGACAGCACGTCGGTGGAAAAAGACGCGTCAGAGACTTCTATTGTGGTCCCTGCCTTTTCGGCATCGGTCATCGTGATGCTCCAATCAATGTGTCGGTACCTTCAGCGTTTCCAACTGCCGCTGTGCCGTCGCGGCCGGGCCTGACTCCTGCTCGGCCAGCCAGCGTTCCGCGTCGATGGCCGCGGCGCAGCCACTTCCCGCGGCGGTGACCGCTTGCCGGTAGGTCCGGTCCACGAGGTCGCCGGCCGCGAACACGCCGTCGAGAGAGGTGCTGGTGGTGCGTCCCCGCACAAGGACGTAGCCCTCGTGGTCGACTTCGACGGCATCGCGCACCAGGGCTGAACGCGGCTCGTGACCGATCGCGACGAAAACGCCGGTCACCGCCAGGGTGGTCTCCTTGCCAGTGACGGTGTCGCGCAACCGCAATCCGGTGACGGACTCGGCCCCATCGACCGCGACCACGGTGTGATTGGTGATGATTTTAATCTTGTCGTTGGTACGGGCCCGCTCGAGCATGATCTTCGAGGCCCGGAACTCCTCGCGCCGGTGCACCAGGGTGACGCTACGAGCAAACCGGGTCAAAAAGGTGGCTTCCTCCATCGCCGAGTCGCCACCCCCAATCACGGCGATGTCCTGGTCGCGGAAGAAAAACCCGTCGCAGGTGGCACACGAGCTGACCCCACGACCCAGCAACTCCTGCTCGCCGGGCACGTGCAGGTACCGCGCCGCGGCACCCATGGCCAAAATCACGGCGCGGGCCCGGTGGGTCTCCCCGTCGGCGGTGACGACCGATTTCACCGGCCCGTCCAGCGACACCGACTCGATGTCGTCCATCCGCAAATCCGCCCCGAACCGCAGCGCCTGCTCACGCATCTCGTCCATCAACTCCGGGCCGGTGATGCCGTCGCGGAAGCCGGGGTAGTTCTCCACCTCCGTCGTGGTCATCAGCGCCCCACCGTAAGACGTGCCCTCAAACACCAGCGGTGCCAGCTGCGCGCGAGCCGTGTAGAGGGCTGCGGTGTACCCGGCGGGGCCGGAACCGATGACGATGACTTCATGGACAACTTCGTGGAGTTTGTTGTCATAAGCGTCGTGAGCAGGAGTGGCGGCGGTCATACGAACCTTTCAGGTACTGAAGCTACGTCTACGAACGCCAGCGTAGGTGCGGGTGTTCCCGCGGGCTTGGGCACTACGGAAGCACAACACATGGCACCACACTAAGGGCGGGGGACCTGCGTGCTGGCCAACAAGCCGGTGTCGGCGGCGCTGCAGTTCAGCGCCACCGCAAAGACCGCCAGGTTGTCGGGCGTGTCTGCGGGCAACACCAGCAGTATCCCGGGGCGGGCATTGATTTCGATCGGTCGCGCTCCGAGCACCTGCGTGGCCGCCGGATAGCCGAGGCCGCTGAGACAGGAGGCGCGCCGTGGTGGGTCGCTGAGCGGGCCTCCGATCGGGCCGAAGTCCGGACCGCGGTTGAGCAGGCCGAGAATCTCGGCCTGAGATAGCGGGATCGCCATCGGCGGCGCCGACACCGTGATGTGTTCGGCGGTGACCGGGGAGCTGGGCGTGGGCCCGGGCGCCTTGATCAGTGCCGCGGTTCCCACGCCGATCGCCGCGAGCACCGCGCCCGCGCCGACCGCGCCCGCGATTACCCTCGCGGGTCGGATGTGCGGCCGGGCCGAATGCGCGGCGGCGGGGCGTGAATCGCTTCGACCCGCCGCGTTGAGCGCCGCCGAGACTCGGGCGCTGACCTCTGGCGGGACATCCGGCGCCGATGCCGGGTCGGTGCCCGTGGTGGCGACGTCACAGCGCACCCGATTCAAGGCGCGCAGGATTTCTTCGGCCTCCGGGTCTTCGCGGACCCGTTTACGCACCCGGGCCGCGGAATCGTCGTCCAGCAGACCGGCCTGCAGATCGGCGAGAAGCTCGACCGTCAGCGGCGGGTCCGCGTCGGCTTTCCCATGATCTGCAGGATCCATCCGCCCCAGTGTCCGTCATGCACCGCCGGACGGCCATGCGCGGGGCTTCTTACGGGGACTGCCGCCGCCCGGCAGGGGGGTCGGGCTTGGCGTGGGCTCCCGCGCTGACATAACCGAGCAGCTTGGCGAGGCGAACTCGGGCGCGGGCGCATCGGCTCTTGACGGTGCCCTCGGCAACTCCCAGCAGTGCGGCGGTGTCGGCAACCGAATAGCCCAGCATGTCGACGGCCGCCACCGCCGCCCGCTGCTCGACGGGAAGCCGCATCAACGCCCGCTGCACCACGATGGCCGTCTCGACCTGAGCCGTCCGATCGGCTACCGGGTGGATGTCCTCTAACGGGGCGGTCGGGTGGGCTTTGGTGCGCCGGAGCCGGTCCAGGCAGGCGTTGACCACGATGCGGTGCAGCCAACTGCCGACCGCGGCGTCATGTCGAAAGGAACTTGCGCCGCGGTGCGCCGAGAGCATCGCGTCCTGCAGCGCATCCTCCGCGTCCTCGGGCGTGCGGGTGGTGAGCCGGGCCAGCCGGTGCAGCTGCCGTTGGTGACGGTGGAACAACTCGCCGAAGGCGTAGCGGTCACCCGCAACGTGGGCTGCCAGCAGTTCGGCGTCACTGCGTTCCCGCTGGTTGTTACCCCCGAAACCCACGGTCGGACAGTAACCAATCGGTTGCCGCGCGGCACTTCACCTTCGGGGGCCGCTGTGAGTTTCGCAACGAGCTCCCGCTCAGGACGCGGCCTGGACCGTGATTTCCGAGATAGCCGTTTTGCTCTTGCCGTCGGTGGTCCCCAACGTCGAGATCCAGACCAGCAGATTCGATGTCGGCGCGCCGGCCTTGACCGCGATGGTGTTGTGCCCGGGCTTAACTGCGGTGGCCGGCGTCAGCACCGTGGTGTCTTCCAATTTCGACGGCGTCGGCGTGGACGAGGAGCGAATCTCGACCTTGGTTCCGGTGCTGGAAACGTCGAGGGAGACAGCGCCGACCACGGTGGGGTTCGGCAACTGCAACATCAACCCGACGCCGTTCTTGAAGCTGGGGAACGGGACGGCGTCGGTATAAGTGTCGGTTTCCCAGGCCGTCGCCGGATCGCCGTCGATCGCCAGCCCGGCCTGTCCCGGGTTGTCGGCCTCGCCGTCGGGCGAAAAGACCGTTGCCTTGGCCGGTTTGACGATGCTGCCCGCGGGGGCCGAACCGACCGACGACGACGCCGACGATGAGGGTGCGTTCAGCCCGAGCTCGTCTTTGTTCAGGCCGCCGCCGAGGTTGCCGAAGATCTTGCTCACCACCGTCCCCAGCACCAGCAGGGCCACCACGATGACGGCAAGGGCGGCGCCGACACCGATCAGCACGTTGCGGCGTCGTCGTACGAACGCCGCGTATTCCCGGCCGGGTGCTACGCGAGAGGCGGGCACGGCTGGCGAATCGTCGATCGGACCGAGTATCTCTGTGCGGTCGGCCACCGCGGTCGCTTGCTGTAGCAAGTTCAAAAGCGTTGAAGCACTGCGTATTCCGCCGTCTTCCTGAACCGCACGAACAGCGACGGCGGAAATCTGGAAGGGGATGTCGGAGTCGATGATCATTGGTTCGACGGGATTGCCCGCGGAATCCCGCTCCGCCCGTGCCAGCCCGCTGCGCACCCCAGACTCCGGCAGCGGCCAGCGATTGATCAATAGGGCATACAGCGCGCCGCCGATTCCGCGGATGTCGTCCTGCGGGTTGGCGTCGGGCATGGTCGCGGGATAGGCCAGCACCACGTCGCCTTCGATGCTGACCCGCACCCGGCTGGGATGGTCGATCGACAGGGCTACGCCGGCGCGATGGGCCGCGTCAGCGGCGGCGGCCAGCGACTGCATTGCCCGGACGGCACCGACGGGCGACGGTGAGGTGTCGGCCACCTCCTGCAACGAGCCACCGCGAATCCACTCCGCGACCACCAAGCCGCCGGCGCCGGTGTGGACCACGTCGAGCACCCGGGCGACACCGGGCTTGTCGATGCGGCTGAGCCGCAGGGTGCGGGACAGGATCTCCTGCAGCACGTCGTCGGGCAGGGCCCCGTCCGGATCGACGAAGGTCAATGCGACCTGCCGGTCGAGCGCGGTGTCCAGCGCCTGCCAGAACTGCAGGGGAGGCGCGCCGCCGTGGAAGACCAGCAGCCGATACCGGCCACCGGCGATGCGGGCGCCGGGAACCAAGTGGACATCCTCCGAAGGCGCCGACGATTCCGCACCGCGCTCGCGGGGCGCGTCGAAGGGGATGGGCCCACGGGCGGATTCGGGCGATAGATTGCCATTTTTCAGCTGGGCGGACGGGCGGGGCGCCGCGGGTCCGGGCTCGTTACCAGCTGGAATGTCGGGCTGGAAGTCGTCGGCGACCGGCCGCGGCAGCTCGGCGCCTGACCCCGAGCCGGATCCACCGGTGGGTGCGGCGCTCTCCGTTGGGCGGTCGGTCACCTCCGGTCCTTTCGCTACCCGGGCTATCGGTGCCCGCTCCGGAGGCGTGCGCCGGATCGGTTCCTGGAGCGCATTTGCCCCCGGCCGGGACGAATTCCTCTGCTCAGAGTACGTGACGGGGCCCCGCTGAGACGATCGATCCGGCACAGTCGCTTTGCGAGGGCCCGGCGCCCCGCTCTGGCCCCCGCGGCCGCCCGGAATTCGGCGCCTGACGGCGGCCAGCGCTGCCTGCGCGTCGGGAACCCGCGCGCGGAGCATGACCGTGGCCAGGATCGGCAGCATGATGGTTGCCAGCAGGAACAGGCGCAGCAGCGAACCCGCGCCGCCGTGCGCCGTCAGCCGGCCCAGCCCCAGCAGCCGATCGGCCACATAAGCCACCACACCGGCCAGCATCGACGCGACGATCGTCACCAGGATTGTCCGCACCTCACCGACGCCGATCAGCTGGCCACCAGCGGGTAGCAGGGCGTG
>NZ_JBKQOI010000338.1:0-9640 GCF_052145595.1 Mycobacterium sp.
CTGCGCGCTGCCGCCGGTCCACGGCGGGAAGCCGATGCCCATGATCGATCCGATGTTGGCGTCGGCCGTCGACGTCAGAACGCCCTCGTCAAGGCACTTCTGCGTTTCCAGCGCCTCGGCGAACAGCATCCGGTCGATCATGTCCTGCAGCGGCGGCTGCGACGAGCCCGACTTGAACGTCTCCCGCAGCCCCGGCCACAGGCCGCTGCGCTTGCCGTCGACGTACTCGTAGAACCCCGCGCCCTTCAGCCGGCCGGACCGTCCGAGCTCGATCATCTTTTCGACGACGGCTTCCGCCGGGTGCGGCTCGTAGGTGCCGCCGGCGTCCTCGACGCCCTGGCGGGTGGCGACGGCGATCTTGTGCATCAGCTCCAGGTTGAGCTCGTCGGACAGCTGCAGCGGCGGCGCCGGGTAGCCGGCCTGCGAACCGGCTTGCTCGACGCTGGCCGGCTCGACGCCCTCGCCGAGCATCGCCAGCGCCTCGTTGACGAAGGTGCCGATGACGCGGGACGTGAAGAAGCCGCGGCTGTCGTTGACGACTATCGGGGTCTTGCCGATGGCCAGAGTGTAGTCGAACACGCGGGCCAGCGCCTCGTCAGAGGTCTTCTCGCCCTTGATGATCTCCACAAGTGGCATCTTGTCGACCGGTGAGAAGAAGTGGATCCCGATGAAGTCCTCTTGCCGCTTGACGCCGGTTGCCAGACCGGTGATCGGCAGCGTCGAGGTGTTGGACCCCAGGACCGCGTTCGGCTCGACGATGTCCTCGATCTCTTGGAACACCTTGTGCTTGAGGTCCTGGTTCTCGAACACCGCCTCGATCACGAAGTCGACGCCTTTGAGGTCGGTGGGGTCGGCGGTCGGGGCGATGCGATCCAGCAGCACCTTCGACTTCTGCTCGGTCGTGCGGCCGCGTTCCAGCGCCTTGGCCTCCAGCTTCTCCGAGTAGCCCTTACCCTTCTGAGCGGCCTCGAGGCTCACGTCCTTGAGCACCACGTCATAGCCGGCCTTCGCGGAGACGTAGGCGATGCCGGCGCCCATCATGCCCGCACCCAACACACCGATCTTGTTGATCGGGGTCTTGCCTATGCCCTCGGGCCGCGAACCGCCGCCATTGATGGTCTGCAGGTCGAAGAAGAACGCCTGGATCATGTTCTTGGCGACCTGACCGGTGACCAGCGAGGCGAAGTAACGGCTCTCGATACGGCTGGCGGTGTCGAAGTCCACCTGCGCGCCCTCGACGGCGGCGGCCAGGATCGCCCGCGGGGCGGGCATTGGGGCACCCTTCAGCTGCGAGCGCAGCAGCGACGGGAACGACGGCAGGATGGCGGCCAGCGCCGGCGACGACGGAGTGCCGCCGGGGATCTTGTAGCCCTTCACATCCCACGGTTGGGTGTGAGACTCGGGGTTGGCCTTGATCCACGCCTTGGCCGCGGGCACCAGCTCCTCGACCGTGGGGAGCAGCTCGTCGACCAGACCGATCTCCTTGGCCTTGGCCGGCTTGAAGCGCGTGCCCTGGCTCAGCACCGTGACGAAGGCGTTCTGGATGCCGAGCATCCGCACCGTCCGGGTCACGCCGCCGCCCCCGGGCAGCAGCCCCAACGTCACTTCCGGCAGACCGAGCTGGCTGCCCTTGACGTCGGCGGCGATGCGGTGATGACAAGCCAGCGCGATCTCCAGGCCGCCACCCAGCGCGGCGCCGTTGATGGCGGCGACCACTGGCTTGCCGAGAGTTTCAAGCGTGCGCAGGTCCTTCTTCACCTTCTCGACCAGATCGAAGGCCTGCCCGGCGTCATCGGGGCCGAGGTTGATCATGCTCTTGAGATCGCCACCCGCGAAGAACGTCTTCTTGGCGCTGGTGATGACGATCCCGGTGATTGAATCCTTCTCGGCGACAACCCGTTCGACGGCCTTGCGCATCGACTCGATGTAGTGCTCGTTCATCACGTTGGCCGACCCGGTCGGGTCGTCCATGGTCAGCGTGACGATGCCGTCGGCATCTTTATCCCACTGAATGGTGTTCTCTGCCATAATCTTTCAGCCTCTCAGACGCGCTCGATGATGGTCGCGACGCCCATGCCGCCACCGACGCACAGCGTGATCAGCGCGCGCCGGGCATTGCGGCGCTCGAGCTCGTCGACCATGGTGCCGGTGATCATGGCGCCGGTGGCGCCCAGCGGGTGGCCCATCGCGATGGCTCCGCCGTTCACGTTCAGCTTCTCGTCCGGGATGTTCAGATCCTTCTGGAATTTCAGCACCACCGACGCGAACGCCTCGTTGAGCTCGAAGAGGTCGATGTCGTCGACGGTCAGACCCGCGCGGTCCAGCGCCTTGCGGGTGGCCGGCGTCGGGCCGGTGAGCATGATCGTCGCGTCGGCTCCGGTGGTGGCGGTCGCCACGACGCGGGCCCGGGGGGTCAATCCCTGCGACTTGCCAGCGGCCTCGGAACCGACCAACACCAGCGCGGCACCGTCGACGATGCCCGAGCTGTTGCCGCCGGTGTGCACGTGGTTGATCTTCTCCACCCAGTGGTAGCGCTGGCGCGCGACGTCGTCGAAACCGGCCATCGCGGCGAGGCCCTCGAAGGCGGGCTTGAGCTTGCCCAGCCCTTCGGCGGTGGTGTCGGGGCGCATGTGCTCGTCGTGGTCGAGAATGACCAGGCCGTTCATGTCCCTGACCGGGACGACTGATTTGGCGAAGTACCCACCCGACCACGCCTCGGCTGCCTTCGCCTGGGACCGCAGCGCATACGCGTCGACGTCGTCGCGGGAGAAGCCCTCGATGGTGGCGATCAGGTCGGCGCCGATGCCCTGCGGGACGATGTAGGCGTCGTAGCTGGTGACCGGGTCGGCCATCATGGCGCCGCCGTCGGAGCCCATTGGGACGCGGCTCATCGACTCCACGCCACCGGCGAGCACCAGGTCATCCCAGCCCGAGCGCACCTTCTGTGCCGCGGTGTTGACCGCCTCCAGGCCTGAGGCGCAGAACCGGTTGAGCTGCACGCCGCCGACCGTGTCGGGCATGCCGGCCGCCAGCACCGCGGCGCGCGCGATATCGCCGCCCTGGTCACCGACGGGCGACACCACGCCGAGCACGATGTCGCTGATCAGGCTTTCGTCGAGATCGGGGTTGCGCCGCCTCAGTTCGTCGATCAGGCCGGTGACCAGGTCGATCGGCTTGACCTCGGTCAACGATCCGTTCTTCTGCTTTCCGCGCGGTGTGCGGATGGCCTCATAGATGAAGGCTTCTTCGGACATGTCGACTTCCTGTTCGCAAATCGGGCGTCGGGGGCGCCTTAAAGATTAGGCCCCGCTCCAGCACCCTAACAGGGCCCCCGTCCAACCTGTTGGTTGGGCAGGAATCCGCAGGTCAACCCGCGAACGTGACGCTGCAGTCACGTTCGACGCCGAGCCCACCTCGGAGCCTGTGTTCGCCTCGAACGTGACAGTGCAGTCACGCTCGACGCCGAGCGTGACGCTGCAGTCACGATGGGGCGTAAAGCTAGGCTCGTCCACCATGACGGTGTCGCGACTGCGGCCGTACGCGACCACAGTGTTCGCCGAGATGTCGGCTCTGGCCGCGCGAATCGGCGCGGTGAACCTCGGCCAGGGTTTTCCCGACGAGGACGGACCCCCGGCGTTGCTGAAAGCCGCGCAGGACGCCATCGCCGCGGGCGCCAACCAGTACCCGCCGGGGATCGGCATCGCGCCGCTGCGCCAGGCGATCGCCGCCCAGCGGCGGCGGCATTTCGGCGTCGAGTACGACCCCGACACCGAGATCCTGGTGACGGTCGGGGCCACCGAAGCCATCGCGGCGGCGGTGATCGGCCTGATCGAGCCCGGCTCGGAAGTGATCCTGATCGAACCCTTCTATGACTCCTACTCGCCGGTGGTGGCGATGGCGTGCGCGGACCGGGTAGCCGTGCAGTTGGTGCCCGACGGGCACGGCTTTGCTCTGGACACCGACGCGTTGCGGCGGGTGGTCACGCCTCGGACCCGCGCGCTGATCGTCAACTCACCGCACAACCCGACCGGTGCGGTGCTCGGCGCGACCGAGTTGGCAGCCATTGCGGAGATCGCGGTGGCGGCCGACCTTTTGGTGATCACCGACGAGGTCTACGAGCACCTGGTGTTCGACGGCAATCGCCATCTGCCGCTGGCCGGCTTCGACGGCATGGCCGAGCGCACGATCACCATCTCGAGCGCGGCCAAGATGTTCAACTGCACCGGCTGGAAAATCGGATGGGCCTGCGGCCCAGCGGAACTGATCGCCGGGGTGCGTGCGGCCAAACAGTATCTGAGCTACGTCGGCGGCGCGCCGTTCCAGCCCGCGGTCGCCCTTGCGCTAGACACCGAGGATGCCTGGGTGGCCGAACTTCGCAACTCGTTGCAGGCCAGACGCGATCGGCTGGCCGCGGGGCTGACCGAGATCGGTTTCGCGGTGCACGACAGCGGCGGCAGTTACTTCCTGTGCGCTGACCCGCGCCCGCTCGGGTATGACGACAGCTCCGCGTTCTGCGCGGCCCTGCCGGAAAAAGTCGGGGTGGCAGCCATCCCCATGTCGGCGTTCTGCGACCCGGCAGCCGCACCTGCCGACATGTGGAATCACTTGGTGCGCTTTACTTTCTGCAAACGCGACGACACCCTCGACGAGGCGATCAGGCGACTGGCCCTGCTGCGGGACGGACCGGCTATTTAGCCCGGCTCGGACCCTGTACCCATAACCCGCTCTCGCAATCCCTCCAGCGCAGAACGCAAAATCTTCTTTCGGGCCCACTTGACCCAAAATTCGGGCAGCGGCGCTGACGGTTCGACCGTGATTGCGAATCGCACCCGGGTCTTGTCGTCGCCCTCGCGGGTCAGGTTGTATTCGCCGTGCTGGCCGTGTTGCTGGGCGGTTTTTTTGGCGTCCCACACCATCCAGTCCGGGCCCCAGTGGTATTCGACCAATTCGGTGTCGATAATGCCGGTCACTTTGATCGTGACCTTCACGTGGTGCGGCCGTCCGTCGGGATATTTGTCGACGACTTCGACCCGCTTGTGCACCGAAGACCACGACGGCACGGCGTCCATGTCGGCGAGCGCCTCCATGATTACTTCCTGGGGCGCCTCAATGACAATTTCCGACGATGCTTGTACGGCCACTGCTATTAAGTTAGCAATCGCGGTCGGTGGGCGGACCCGACAAAAGATAACTATTTGGTCGTGCGCGAATCCCCGCCGCCCATGACCAAATCGGTCAGCCCCTTTACCGCGGCGTCGAGGACATTTTCACTTGCCCGCTTGACGATGAACCCGGGTATCGGTCCCGCCGGTTCGACGGTGAGGTCGAACCGCACTCGTGTCTTGTCGATTCCTTCGGGTTTGAGGTTGTACTCGACATGCTGGCCATGCTGCTGGGAGGTGCCTTTGGCGTCATAGACAACCCAGTCGGGGCCCCAGTGGTATTCCAGGATTTCTTTATCGACGAGTCCGAGAATCCTGATCGTGGTCTTGACGTGGTGGGGCCGACCATCGGGATAGCGGTCGATTACTTCGATGTGTTTGTGTAGCGGGGACCAAGATGACAGGGCGCCGACGTCTGTCAGCGCCTCCATGACAACCTCAGGCGGCGCGTCGACGACAAATTCCCGTGATGCTTTTACGGCCACTGAGAACAACCTAGCAACGCCTACCCGTGCACGGATGGTGTTCGGCGTAAATTCCTGGCTACCAGTCGATTTCGCTAAGCGGTGTGGTTACCGCCGGCGGCGTCCCGACCGGCCCGGCGGCGGTACGGGAGAAACGCGGCGCGGGCGCGGCCTGCTCGACGCCATGGGCGGTGATCACCGTCGACCGTGCGTTCAAATGCTCGTTGGTAGCGGCTTCACCCCACGTCAGCACCGGGGTGACGCACGCGTCGGTGCCGGCGAAGACCCGCGTCCACTCGTCGCGGGTCCGGCCGGCAAACCGTTCGGCGAACAGGTCGCGCAGCTGCGGATAGGAAGCGACGTCCAGCTGGTTGGGCACCTCGCCGGGCGAGAGGCCCAGCCCGCTCAGCAACGCCGCGAAGAACTGCGGTTCGATCGCACCGACGGCCACGTACTTGCCGTCGGAGGTCTCGTAGCAACGGTAGAACGGGGCGCCGCCGTCGAGCAGGAACGATTCGCGCTGGTCGCGCAGCGCACCGGTGGACTTCATGGTCCACATCATCTGGGCGAGCACGCTGACCCCGTCGACCATCGCGGCGTCGATGACCTGCCCCTTGCCCGAATGTTCTCGCTCGTACAGCGCGACCGCGATGCCCAGCAGCACCAGCATCGAGCCGCCGCCGAAGTCGGCGACGAGGTTCAGCGGCGGCATCGGCGGCCGGTCGGAGTTGCCCAGCGCCGAGAGCACACCGGTCTGCGACAGATAGTTGATGTCGTGGCCCGCCGTCGCCGAAAGCGGCCCGTCCTGGCCCCAGCCGGTGATCCGCGCGAAGACCAGTCGCGGATTGACCGCCGCGCAGTCGTCGGGACCGATGCCGAGGCGCTCGCAGGTGCCGGGCCGGAAACAGTCAAGCAGCACGTCGGCCTTGGCGGCCAGCTCCAGCAGCTGCCCGGGCTGCGTTTTGACGTCCAGGTCGACGATCCGCTTCCCGCGGTGCAGCAAGTCGCGGTCCTCGGACGGCATCGTCAGTCCGCCGGGCCGTCGCACCCGCACCACGTCGGCGCCCAGGTCGGCGAGCACCATCCCCGCGTGCGGCCCCGGTCCGATGCCGCCGAGCTCGATGACCTTCACCCCGGCCAGGGGCCCGGTTCTCGTCACCCCTTCTTGACCTTGAGCACCCGCTTGCGCAGCCCGTCCGTGTTCAGCTCCATGATCCCTTTCATGGCGCGCTTGATCACAAAGCCGGGCAACGGCACGAGCGGATCCAGGGCCAGATCGAACTTCGTCCGTGTCTCGTCGCCTTGCGGGGTGAGCGTGTAGCCCCCTTCCTGGTTGCGGGAGGCTTTCCCGCTCTCCTGCGTCCACGTGACGCCGTCGTCGCGCCACGTGTAGGCGAGCACGATCTCGTCGGTGACACCGGTCGTCTTCACTTTCATCTTGGCGCGCTTCGGTCGGCCCTTGGCGTCGCGTTCGAGCACCTCGGCGCTCTGATGAATGGACGACCACTCGGGCATTGCCTCGACGTCGGCGACAACGTCGAGGATCTCCTCGGGACTTGCTTCGATGACTACTTCGCGGGATTCCTTGACGGCCATGGCTGGGACGATAGCGCGGCGGCGTGTCGACCGGAACGGTTTCGACCGGGCGTACCGTCGTGCGTGTGACTGATTCTGATCGCGTCTACACCGTCGGTGACTACCTGCTCGACCGCCTCGCCGAACTCGGCGTCTCCGAGATCTTCGGCGTTCCCGGCGACTACAACCTGGAATTCCTCGACCACATCGTCGCCCATTCCACCATTCGGTGGGTGGGCAGCGCCAACGAGCTCAACGCCGGCTACGCCGCCGACGGGTACGGACGGTTGCGCGGAATGTCAGCATTGGTAACGACATTCGGAGTCGGTGAACTCTCGGCGGCCAATGCGATCGCAGGCAGCTACGCCGAGCACGTGCCCGTCGTGCACATCGTCGGCGGCCCCTCCAAGGACGCGCAGGGCACCAGGCGGGCGTTGCATCATTCACTCGGCGACGGCGACTTCGAGCACTTCTTCCGGATCAGCCGCGAAATCACCTGTGCCCAGGCCAATCTCATGCCGGCCACGGCCTGCAGAGAGATTGACCGGGTGCTCAGCGAGGTGCGCGAGCAGAAGCGGCCCGGGTACATACTGCTGTCCACCGACGTGGCACGCTTCCCCACCGAACCACCGGCGGACCCGTTGCCCCGCTACACCGGCGGCACCAGCCCCCGCGCGCTGTCGATGTTTGTCGACGCCGCCACCGAACTCATCGCCGACCACCGGTTGACGGTGCTCGCCGACCTGCTTGTTCACCGCCTGCAAGCGATCAAGGAACTCGAGGCGTTGCTGGCGGCGGACGTGGTGCCGCACGCCACGTTGATGTGGGGAAAGAGCCTGCTCGACGAGAGCTCGCCCAACTTCCTGGGGATCTACGCGGGTGCGGCCAGCGCCGAATGGGTGCGCACGGCGATCGAGCAGGCGCCGGTGCTGGTGACGGCGGGGGTGGTGTTCACCGACATGGTCAGCGGCTTCTTCAGCCAGCGGATCGACCCGGCCCGGACCATCGATGTCGGGCAGTACCAAAGCAGTGTGGCCGGCGAAGTCTTCGCGCCGCTGGAAATGGGCGCCGCGTTGGAGGCGCTGGCGACAATCCTGGTCCGGCGCGGCATTAGTTCGCCGCCCGTGGCCTCGCCGCCCGCCGAACCGCTGCCGCCAACCCCGGCGCACGATCAACCGCTTACCCAACGGATGGTGTGGGACCGGCTTTGCGTAGCGCTCACACCGGGCAATGTGGTCCTCGCCGACCAGGGCACGTCGTTCTACGGGATGGCGGACCACCGGTTGCCGCACGGGGTCACCTTCATCGGCCAACCACTTTGGGGCTCAATCGGTTACACGCTGCCCGCGGCGGTGGGGGCTGCGGTCGCGCATCCAGAACGCAGGACGGTGTTGCTGATCGGCGATGGGGCCGCGCAACTGACCGTCCAGGAGCTCGGCACCTTCTCCCGCGAGGGGTTGTCCCCGGTCATCGTGGTGGTCAACAACGACGGCTACACCGTCGAACGCGCGATTCACGGAGAGGCGGCCCCCTACAACGACATTGTCAGCTGGAGTTGGACCGACATCCCCAACGCGCTGGGGGTGGCCAATAACCTGGCGTTCCGGGCGCAGACCTATGGCGAACTCGACGACGCATTCACCGCGGCCGCGGAGCACAAAGACCGCATGGTGTTCGTCGAGGTGGTCCTGCCGCGGCTCGAGATCCCGCACCTGCTCGGCCAACTCGTTGGATCCATGTCGCCGAAACGCGCGAGCGCCGCTGAATCCGCCCGATCCCGCCGGGGCTAGATCGAGCGCGCTGTTCGACCGTGCGCTGATCGCAGGATCGCCTGGACGGTACGGCGGCAGCGGCCGCAATCGGCGCCCGCTCCGCAAGCCTGAGCGACATCTTTTGTCGTTGACGCCCCGGCTGCCACGGCCTCGACCACCGTCTGGCTGGTGACTCCGTTGCACAGGCACACGAACATCGGACGGTCCGCTCAGTCCGCCTCGATGCGCAACATGTCGAAGAACCGGCCGACGAACAGCGGCGGGTACGCGCCGACGCCCCCCCTGGACATCCATTGGGCGGCGGCGTCGGGATGGTCAATCCATTCGCGCGCGCCGTCCTCATCGGGAAACTCCTGCAGGATGAACACTTCATGCTCGTCGTCGAAGGCCTGAAAAACCCAGGTCTTTCGGATGCCGGCCGTGGTGAACCGGTCCATCGCAAACCCGACCTCCGCGTTAAGGGTCGCGACGTCGTCGACGGAGGCGAACGCGGCAACCACCACGCCGGGCGCGCTCGGAATGGACGGCGACACCGCAATGAACCTGTCGACGATTTCGCCGGCAAACACCGCGGGGATGTCCTCGACCCCAGCGGCATCGAACCAGTCGAAAAAGACCCGTGATCGGATCAGCTCCACGATCGGCTCACGGCTGTGCACTCCGATCA
>NZ_JBKQOI010000339.1:0-6442 GCF_052145595.1 Mycobacterium sp.
ACATCACCGGACAGATACTCGGGGTCAACGGCGGTCGCAACACCTAGAGAGGGACCTAAGAAAAAATATGTACGACAGGGACCAACTCTTCATCGACGGGAAGTGGGTGCCGCCGGATTCTGACGCCACGATCACGGTGATCTCGCCGCACAGCGAGCAGGCCATCGGCCGGGCGGCGTGCGCGGGACCTACGGACGTGAATCGGGCCGTCGACGCCGCACGGGCAGCCTTCGACACCGGACCGTGGCCACGAATGCAACCCACGCAGCGCATCGAGGCGATCACCCGGCTGGCGGGCATCTACAAGGAGCGGCGAGCCGACATGGCCGCGCTGATCTCGGCCGAGATCGGCGCTCCCATCACCTTTGCCAAGAGGGCGCAGGTCCGGCTACCGCTGACCATGATCTCGGCATTCTGTGGGTTGGCGGCAAATTACGCGTGGCAGCAGGAACGTCCGGGCCTGTACGGCAACGACATCCGGATCGTCAAGCGGCCGGTGGGGGTCGTGGCCGCAGTGGTGCCGTGGAACATGCCGCAGTTCCTCACCGTCACCAAGGTCGTCCCGGCGTTGCTGGCCGGCTGTTCGGTGGTGCTCAAGCCCGCGCCCGAGTCCGTGCTCGACGCGCAGCTGCTCGCCGAGCTGGTCGCAGCGGCCGACCTTCCGCCCGGGGTACTGAACGTGGTGCCCGGCGGTCGTGACGTCGGTGAGCTCGTGGTGAGCCACCCGGGTGTCGACAAAGTCTCGTTCACCGGGTCCACGGCGGCGGGCCGACAAGTGGCCCTTGGGTGCGCCGAGGGGCTGAAGCAGGTGAGCCTGGAACTGGGCGGCAAGTCGGCGGCCATCGTCCTCGACGATGCCGACCCCTCGGCCGTCGCCGCGGGAATTCAGATGGCCAGCCTCGCCAACAGCGGCCAGGTGTGCAACGCGCTCAGCCGGATCCTGGTGCCGGCGGTGCGCAAGGACGAGTTCGTGGACGCTTTGGCGGCCGCGCTGGAATCGATGACAGTGGGTGACCCCGCGGATCCCAACACCCAGATCGGTCCGCTGGTGGCGCGGCGCCAGCAGGAGCGGGTTCGCGGCTACATCGAATCAGGCAAGAGCGAAGGGGCGCGCCTGGTCACCGGGGGCAGCGATATGCCCGACGGTCTCGACACCGGTTGGTATGTGCGGCCGACGCTGTTCAGTGATGCGAGCAATGACATGCGGATCGCGCGCGAGGAGATTTTCGGCCCGGTGCTGACCGTCATCTCCTATCGTGACGAGGATGAGGCGGTGCGGATCGCCAATGACTCCGAGTACGGGCTGGCCGGCTCCGTGTTCACCGCCGACGTCGACCGCGGGTACGGTGTGGCGGCCCGGGTGCGGTCCGGCACCTTCGGCGTCAACGAGGGCTACATCATGGATCCGGCGGCACCGTTCGGCGGTGTCAAGAACAGCGGATACGGCCGCGAACTGGGAACCGAGGGAATCGACAGTTACACAGTGAGCCAATCGATTTCCGCTGCGGCACCCAAATGACGTCCAGGCGCCATGATTAAAGAGTCGCCGTAATGGGCACCTTAAAGAACCGCTGTTCTGCCCGCCCATTCATAGATAAGGAACTAGCGTGGCCCTCAGCTTCAAGGACGTCATCCAGTCCAAGTACCTGCTGTTGACGACATTTACCAAGGACGGCCGCCCCAAACCCACGGCGATCTGGGGTGTGCCCGACGGCGACAAGCTCCTGGTGATCACCGACGACGGGTCGTGGAAAGTCATGCGGATCAACAACACACCCAGGGTGACGATCGCCAGGAGCGGATCGTTGGGCAAGCCCAAGAGCGATCCGGTGGAAGGGGTCGCCCGCGTCCTGCCCAAGTCCGAGACGCGGCGGGTCTACAACGCCGTACTCAAGCGGTACTGGTATCACGCCTGGTGGTTCTATGCCCATTCGATCGTGCGCGGCGGCATCGATAAGGTGCACGTCGGCCTCGAGATCAAGCCGGCCGCCTAGGAATCCGCCCTGGGGTGTTCGAGTGTTGTTCGGGCCTGGTCGATTTGGTCGTATGCGTAGGTCGCCATGGCGGCAGTGGTCATAGCATCGCCCCTGCGGGCGAGCGATTCGTAGGTCTGGTCGCCCAGGACATCGCGGAGGTGGGTGATCGCGGTGGTGATTTCGGGGACCCCCGTTGCGGCGAGGGGACTGAGCGCGAAGCCGGCGATGGCGGCCGCCGGTTCGTAGCGTCCGAGCCGGTCGAAAAGAGCGGCGAGGATGGCCAGCGGGACTCGGATCGTCGTGGGGTCGCCCGCATTGTGGTAGTTGCGGATCGCCAGAGTGAGGTGATCGAATGCGGACACGGTGCCGCCCTGTTCGGCCTCGAGTAGGGCCAGAACGTTCGCCAGGACTGACGCGACGGCGCGGTTGCCGCTGCCTTGAGCGATCACCAGACCCCGGCGGTGGGCGTTAAGCGCCCCGACGGGATCCGCGTCACGGAAAGCGAGACCGTAGGCACCGAGCGCAAACGAGAGGAACAACGGGTTGCCTGTTGCCTCCGCAGCCTCGATGAGGCCATCCGCGGAATCCATCGCCTCCCCACCGGAACCGGCAAATGAAAGGGCGACAACCAGCCATGACCGGATGTAGACGTGGGTGTCGCGGCGGCGTGCGAGCTGGGCGCGGCACAACTCGGCCAACCGCTCGGGCTGCCCGATGGCTAGGTATACAACTCCGAGCGCGGCTTCGATGCCGTACGGCGGCGCATCGCGGCTCCTGCCGAGAACGATCTGGCCGGCGTCAGCGTAGCGGACAGCCGCCTCGATCCGTCCGGTCGTGAAGCACTGCGACGCAATCACGTACAGGAACGCCAGCCGGGGGTGGTCGACCGCGCGGGCGGGCTCGATCAGCTCTTCAGCCCAGGCTATCGGCTCAAAGGTTTGGACCGCACCGCCGAGCCACCCCACATAGGTGGCGATGGTGGCGGCGGTGTCCAGATCGCCGTGGTCGGCGGCCCACCGAAACGCGGTGCGCAGATTGGCCAGCTCGAGAGTGAACCAGTCGTAGGCCGCACGCTGGCGGGGGCTGTCCCACAGCGCCAGGATGTCGGCTTCGCGTCCGGCGAAGTACCGCGAGTGGGCTGCCCGAATCTCGGATGCTTCGCCACCGGCGACGAGTTGGTCCTCGGCGAACTGGCGGATCGTCTCCAGCATCGAAAACCGGGTCCGCCCCGCTGACCGGTCGGCGACCAGCAGCGACTTACGCACCAGCGCATCGAGCAGATCCAGGGTGGCGAAGTCGTCATCGGAACCCATGACGGCGCAGGCACTCTGCAGGTCGAATCCCCCGGCGAACACCGAACACCGCTCCAGCACCGGTTTTTCCGTGTCGTCGAGGTGGTCGTAGGACCACGCCACCGCGTGGCGCAGGGTGTGGTGGCGTGACAGGCCGCGCCGGGAGCCGACCAGCAGCCGGAACCGCTGATCGAGACGATCACGCACCTCGCTCACTGTCATCGACGCCATCCGTGAGGCCGCCAGCTCGATGGCTAACGGGATCCCGTCGAGGCGACGACAGATTTCCACCACCGCGGCCGCCTCGTCAGGTGTGGCCAGCGAAAATCGGGAGGCAACGCTATGGGC
Source organism: Mycobacterium sp. (assembly GCF_052145595.1). Lineage (GTDB taxonomy): Bacteria > Actinomycetota > Actinomycetes > Mycobacteriales > Mycobacteriaceae > Mycobacterium. The sequence continues at coordinate 3,617 of NZ_JBKQOI010000339.1, forward strand.
ACGTTCGACAAACAGGGTCACTGCTGCCGAGTCGATACCCGCGCCGACGTCCAGCGACGGCACCAGCCACAGTTGTTCGTCGGCGACCCCCAATCCTTCGCGGCTGGTGGCCAGAATCTTCACCGTCGCCGAGTGCGCGAGGATGGCCTCGACCAGATCGGCGGCGGCGTCGCGCACGTGCTCGCAGTTGTCGAACACCAGCAGCCGGACTCTGCCCTCCAACGCGGCCGCGACACTGTTAGCCACGCTCTTCCCCGGCTGTTGGATGATGCCCAGCACCGCGGCCACCGCGTCGGGCACCACCGCCGGATCGGCGACCGCGGCTAAGTCGAAAAACCAGACCCCGTCGGGGAATTCATCGGCCAGTCGCGCCGCGACCTCCAGCGCCAGCCGGGTCTTGCCGACCCCGCCCACCCCGGTCAACGTCATCAACCGATGAGCCTTCACCGCGGCCTGCAGCTCGGCGACCTCGGACTCGCGCCCAATGAAGCTGGTGACCGCAGGCCGCAGGTTCCCCGGACCCGCATCCAGCGCCCGCAACGGCGGGAAGTCCGCGCGTAGGCCCGCCGCTCGGACCTGGAACAGCCCGACCGCAGTGGGCAGATCCCGCAACCGCCGCGGCCCCAGATCCAAAAGATCAACTCCGCTGAGCAGACCCGCCGTCGACTCGGCCAAAAGGATCTGACCGCCGTGCCCGGCGGCCATCACGCGCGCAGCACGGTTGAGCACCGCACCGAAATAGTCCCCCTCGCGAAGCTCGGCTTCCCCGGTCGCTAACCCCATCCGCACCGGCAACTCCAACGCCCGCTGCGCGGCCACCGCGGCATCAACCGCTGATTTCGGCGACGCGAACGCGGCGCACACCCCGTCCCCGGTGTGCTTGAACAACCAGCCCCCGTGCCCCTCGATCACCGTGCGCAACACCTCGTCATGGGCGGCCAGCGCCGCCCTCATCCCCTCGGCGTCGGCCTCCCACCGACGGGTCGAACCCTCCACATCGGTGAACAAAAACGTCACAACCCCAGAAGGAGCTGCTGCCGGAGCAGCGGGCACCAACGCAGAATGACACAACAGACACGCTCCCATCGGACATCGACGCAGACGACCTGAGAAGCGGGTGCCACCGAGCCGAAACACCGGCATAAAGGAGGGAAACGGTGCGCGTGAGGCGAGATAATTTTTCGCATGGATTCCAAGCTCAAACCGGTGTAGTGGTGGCGCGCTTTGCCGGTCGGTTGCGGGTTACGCGGGAATGGGGATAAACACATGCGCCAATTAATCGCCGCAGTAGCCGTCGTCGGCATCTGCGTTCTCACCGCCAGTTGTCACGCCCAGCCCAACCAAGGCCCTAAAGCGTCGACCACCACGTCGACCACCACCATGAAAGCTCCGCCTCCTGTTGCGGAGGGTGCGCTGAAAGCGTTCCTGCTCGCTCCCGAGCAAATCAACGCCGCGATGGGAGCAACAGAAATGAAGGTGACGAAAAGCCGCGACGCGATGTCTGACGACAGCGCCACGATGGCGCCCAAGGAGTGCCTAGCCATCGACTCGTCGGCGCAGGCCCCCGTCTATGTCGGCAGCAATTTCATGGCCGAGCGTGATCAGGCACTCGATGAGGGCGATAACTTCACTCATTATGCCGAGCAGGCGGTGGTGCTATTTCCCACCGCCAAACAAGCCGGCGCCTTCTTCAGCGCTTCCGCTCAACAGTGGGGGGCCTGCAAACAGTACACGCACACCCAGAGCCATTCGGAGTGGACAGTGGGGGCGATATCCAACAGCAATGGCGTCTTGAGCACGATCGCAACTCAGCAGAACGCCATGGCCGCCGGCTGGGCCTGTGGACGGGCGCTGGTCGTCAGAAACAACGTCATTGTCGACGTCAACACATGCAGCACCGATCCCAAGAACTCAGCCGTCGACATCGCCAACCAGATCGCCGCCAAAGTGCCCGCATAACCGTGGCCTGATCGATGTTCTGGTCAACAACGTCGGTGCCTCCTTGGCCTTAGGCTTAATCCATGACGCAGGATCGGACCCGTACATCGCCCATCTTGGCGTTGGTGGCAGCGGCCCGCGTCGTGGTGGGAGCCGCCATGCTCCTAACGCCGGGCCGGTTCTTCAAGCCCGAATCCGGCACCGCGACCCTACTGATGCAAACGATCGGGATTCGCGACGTGGTCCTCGGGTCGGGTGCCTGTGCCGCTTGGGCGCGCGGAGGCGATGGCGAGTTCCGGCAATGGGCGGCTGCTGGCTTGATCAGCGATAGCGCCGACCTTCTGCTCGGGGTACGCAGCAGGCCCCTGGTTGGTACCAAAAGCGCGTTGATCGCCACGCTCGCCCCGGTGCCGTTCGTGGGCGCAGCCGTGCTCGGCTTTGTGCGAAATTTGCGTACATTGCGCGGCATGTGACGCGGATCGAAGCTTTACGCCGCGCCGTGCCCCGGGTTCAGCCGACTGGCTGCGGGATCGCCGAGCGTGTCAAACGGGCGGCGACGCCGCTTCCCTCGATGCGCGCGTTGATGTGGGGCTATGCTGCGACTCGTCCGGGTAGTAAGGCAGTCCAATGAACCTGCTAGCCAAGGCTGTCGACAAGATGGCCAATCCGCCGCGAGTGTCGGATCCGGATCGGCTGCGCGCTGTGGTGTCCGGCAAGACGGTGCTGGTCACCGGCGCGTCCTACGGACTCGGCGAGCCCACCGCGCGCAAGCTCGGGGCGGCCGGCGCGACCGTGCTGCTGGTTGCCCGCTCTGCGGACAGGCTGACAGCCCTCGCGGCGTCGATCAACGCGGGCGGCGGCAGCGCGGCCGCGTACCCGACCGATCTC